>JAJEAQ010000309.1 GCA_022822685.1 Trichodesmium sp. jk18x7bins.61 | reverse complement strand
CATCCCGACATCCACTTGCTAATGTATGACCATCCGGGTTAATAGCTATTGCATTCACGCCATCAGGATGCTGCAATATTCCCAATAAATCACCTGTGGCTAACTGCCACAATCTAATGGTATTATCGCTACTCCCACTAGCTAATATCTGACCATCAGGAGCGATCGCTACACTCCGCACCACATCACTATGACCAGTCAATGTCAACAATAATCTCCCTGTTGCCACATCCCATAACTTAATTGTCTGATCTCCACTCCCACTCACCAACACTTTTCCATCAGGGCTAATAGCAACAGATTCTACCCAAGCAGTATGACCTTTCAAAAATCCTCTCATTCTACAACTTTCCAGATACCATACCTTTACTATCTTATCACTGTGAGCGCTTGCTAATATTTCACCATCTTTACTAATAGCGATCGCTTGTACAGCACCCCAATCTTGACCAAACCACCCCCCTAGGGTTCGCACCAACTTCCCAGTTCCCAAATTCCAAATCTTCACTGTACCATCATTACTTCCACTCACCAACGTCTGACCGTCTGTACTCAAAGCGATCGCCTGTACCCATCCTGAATGACCAAACATCCACCCTCCCAGAGTCCTGGCTTCGCTACTACTCCCCAAACTCCACACTTTAATACTATTATCCTCACCTCCACTCACCAAAGTCTGACCATCAATAGCAAAGGCTACTGTTCTCACTTTGTCACCATGAAATTCTACACTCTCTAACCCTCGCCAATAAATTTTTGTAGTCTGTATTAAATCACTCAACACCTCTTCAACTGAACTATAGCGTTGCTGCAACGACACCTGTAACATATTATTAATAATATCACTCAATGATGTACTCACAGGTCTAGGTAAGTGTTGCTGCCATAACCACTCCTCACCATGGCGCAAGTCAAAGGGATCGAGTTGAGTCATTAATTGAATACACACAACACCTAAACTATAAATATCGCTGGCAAATACTGCTTCACCCATTAACTGTTCCGGCGCAGTATATTCTGGGGAACCGATGACAGTACCACTTTTTACGGTGGATGCACTAGAAATAGCTTTAGCAGCACCAAAACCTACTAAACATAAATTTCCACTCCAGTCATACCCACTACCATTAACACCACGACGAATAATATTTTCAGGCTTAATATCGCGATGAATCACCTGATTTTTGTGTACAAACTGCAAAACTGGTAATATTTCTCTGAGAAAATTTCTAATCTTTTGTTCATCAAATGTTCCCTCTTCTTTTAACTCCTGAGCTAAATTTTTTCCTTCTATATATTCTTGTACTAAGTATTGATGAGATGATAAAATAAAATAAGCTAATAAACTGGGAATTTGCAGGTGTTTTCCTAATTTATCTAATTGTAATGCTTCCCGGTTAAAAGATGCCGATGCTTTTTTTACCTCACCGAGATTTTGGACGGCATTTTTGCCAGGAACACCTACAGGTAAAAATTGTTTGATTACACAGATTGGTTGGGAGGGGATATCTTGATCAACTGCTAAGAATGTTCTGCTAAATGTGCCAATTCCAATTGGTTTGAGAAGACGGTAATGTTCTCTCAGAATGAGTTTTGCACCGCAGCTTTGGCAGAATTTATTTTTGTCTGGGTTTTGGGGTTTTTGACAGGAGGGATTATAGCAATAACTCATATTATTCTTTGTGCAGTTGATGAAAATTTGGTATTTGAAAACACTTTTGAGCGTGGTAAACAAGTCCAATCTAATTACCTTATACCAATTTTATAAAACAATGTTATAAATAAAAGGGCTGTATTGAAAGACTTTATTTTGATGGCGCTCAGACCACAATATCATATTTTTCACCAAGATACTAAAATAGCTACCAATCATAAAAAAAATAGATCAGACACTTCTAACAGAAATGGTTATATCATGTTCAGTTGAATACTTATAAATTTTGTTGCGATTCGCGTTTCATGTGCGTAGCTCTCGCGCTCCGAGAAGGAATCGCACGTTCATGCAACAAAGCCAGTAGTTAGATAAAATTATTAGTATCTTTACTATGTCATTTATTGCATTTTTCAGTCTTTCCAGCAATCCTGAACACCTAAAAATGCCTATTAAATTTTATACAGGTACTTATAATAGATGGGGTTGGTGAATGTGTAATATTTTCTTCTTCAATGTCTATGAAAACAAACTATAGCTGTAGACTCCATACAATACTTAATATCATTACCTCATCACCAACCCCGTCTCCCAAAATAAACTAACCAATAGCATCCTTAAGAGCATTCTGAGTCATAGCAGCGATCGCCTGCTCTGTTGCCTTCGGTAAATGATAATACTTACCCCCAGCTCGCTTTGCTAACTCCTTTGCCAACCCAGTTGAAACAAACTTATTCTCCGTATCAATCATTAACAACTTAATCCTCAAACCCCCAATCTTAGCTGCTATCTCCAACAACTCCTCCTTAATATTTGGCTTTTGATCATCCAAAATCGGTTCACCTAAGGAACGTGCCAACGGAATATTACCCCGCCCATCCGTAATCGCTACAATCACCACCTGCCCTACATCTCCCGACTGCTTGGCGTTCACACCCACTCTGACTGCCTGAGTCAAACCATGAGCCAAAGGGGAGCCACCACCACAAGGTAGTTTCTCCAAACGCCGTCGCGCTGTTGTAATCGAACGAGTTGGCGGTAACAATACCTCTGCCTGTTCCCCCCTAAACGGAATCAATGCCACTTGGTCTCGACTTTGATAAGCCTCCGTCAACAACTGCATCACTGCCCCTTTGGCCGACTGCATCCGGTTTAACGCCATCGAACCCGAAGCATCTACCACAAACACCACCAAAGCACCAGCCTTTCTAGCCAACCGTTTCGCCCGCAGATCACCAGATTCCACAATCACTCGACGATTTGGCTGACGTTGCCTGCGAGACTTCTGATCAGGTGCTGCTGCTCGTAACGTTGCATCCACCGCAATACGTCGTACCTTACCCTTGGGCAACATCGGCTTCACATAACGCCCTCTATCCTCAGAAAAAATAATACTGCGACTACCCGACTTACCCTGACGATTTGCCGTTTGAGCAAAATATAGTACGCTATCATCTAACACTACCCCCTCTGGATCAAACAAAAATTCTTCAGGAATACTAGCCGACTCTGACTCTGGAGGATCTGGGTTTTCCTCCTCTTCCTGTTCATCCTGTTCATTTTCTGAGTGGTCTTCTGGTGGTGGTGGTGGCGGTGGTGGCGGTTGTTGTTCTTCTGGAGGGGTTTGTATGATTGTTGCTCGTGGCACAATAACTAACTCTACTGCCTGACGTAAGTCATCAGCATTAACTGTTGTCCGTCCATCTAATGCGGCAGATGCTTTGGCCACCCGCACCGCAAATAATTCTGCTCGATGTCCTTGCACTCCTCCCCGAATCGCTTCTTCTACTAAATATATTATTTGTTCATGGGTAATAGGGACATCCTTTAACCACTCCCTGGCCCAAAGAATCTGAGTTTTCAGGTTATCTATATCCTCTGTATATTGTTCCAGGAAAGTTTGAGGAGAGTTGGCATAAGATAAGGCTTGTTCTACTGCTTCCACTCGTTGATCTAAACCTAAAACCATATCTGCCGAGAGAGCGATCGCGATTCTATCCAGCAAATGTTCTCTTAGTGGCCCTTCTTCAGGGTTATAAGTAGCAATGAACAAGGATTTGCAGGGATGCTGAAAGCTAATACCTTCTCGTTCAATTTGGTTTCGTCCTTCTGTTAAGACCGTCAGTAATAAATTCGCGATATTATCATCAAGCAAATTAATTTCATCTATATATAGTACTCCTCGATGAGCTGATGCTAATAATCCTGGTTGAAAAACTGTTTCTCCCTGTTTGACTGATTTTTCAACATCTACTGAGCCTAATAACCGATCTTCTGTTACTCCCAGAGGAACTTGAATAAAAGGCGCTGGTACAACTTCAGTTGGAATATCTGGTGTTGTAGAAGTAAAGCGCTCTAATAATTGGTCTTCCCATTCTTCTGGATAGTTGGGATTACAGTTGCTAATGGAATTTTTAACAACTTCAATAGGAGGCAAAAGGGAATGTATAGCTCTGGCCATAACTGATTTGGCTGTGCCACGACGACCAGCAATAGCAACACCTCCTAATCCTGGATCTACTGCTGCTAACAACAGGGCTAGTTTGATTGTTTCTTGTCCAATTACGGCAGCAAGGGGAAAGTTGATGATGGTCTGGGCGTTAACAACAGGCATATTTTGAATAGTTTTACTCTAAGTCTCTAGGATATCAATTAAAGATCGTAAAGCAGGATGTGAACTTTGGTATCTACCTGCTTATTCCCCAGACTTAAATAAAGTAGAGGGTTAGTAGTATATATTCAAAAACTCGATTCAACATAGAATTAAAGATTTTGAGACAGTACAAATTTTGTTGATTCTGCTTTTCGAGAATGTCCTAACCTATTTGCCTTCAAAATATAAGCTTAAATTATATTTCATATTAAATATAATAATGCTTG
>JAJEAQ010000191.1 GCA_022822685.1 Trichodesmium sp. jk18x7bins.61 | reverse complement strand
GGAAGAAGTTGTCTTTTTTTTTGTGTAGGGATGGGATTCTATTTTCAGGGATGTTTTGGTGGCACGAGTCTGATGGTAGTACTGATATATTGGGGGGATGAGTATTGATTGGTGTAGGTGTGCCTTGATTCTAGTGAGATGTTTCTGCTGATTTATATTGCTTTGTGGTGATTTTGAGCTAGTTAGTATGGGAATTGGGAGTAGGGAGTAGGGAGTAGGGGCTAATTCTCTCCCCTTCTGCCCAACCAGTAGTTCGGCCCCTGCCTCTCGCGGCTCCTGCTCTTTCCCTAACTCCGCGCCTCCTAATTCCTAAAAATAGTTATTTTTTGAGGGACTTCTCTACATGAAGGGTGTTTATGGGGTTGGAGTTTGTGTTTGTGTGTTGGTTGTTTGGTTCTTTGGGGTGGGTTTTATGTTGACTGTTAAGTACTTGATGTGTATCTGGGGCTGTGATTCTGAGGCGATTTGATTGGGAGGGGGCTTGTTTTTTGGCTGGGCGAGTTAAAACAGTTATCAGTTATCAGTCCAAAAAGCGTATGCAGGGGGATAGGAAATCCAAGCCGCTGTGAGTCTACAATCCATCACTAATTAGGGTTTGCGGAACATCAACTTTCCATGCCAGTACACATTGAAACAGGTGAGCGCTGAAATTATTTGCAGCCACCGATGGCAAATGTCTAGCTTTGTCTAGTTTTTTAGAAGGTGAAAAAGTCGAGAAGGATGAATCTAGAAGCTATACAGCTTGGAAAATCTTAGTTTTACTGCTTTCTCCAAACTTGGCCAGGGATTTTCCACAAAAGTGTAAGGATTTTGAACCTCTAGATACTTAAACCATTGCACTTTTTTAGTCAAAAAATACTTTAAATTTTTACCTGGTATACTTTCCATATTAATTCAGCAAGCCCCAAATAAAGTATGAGTAATTCTAATCAGGCAAGCTTAGGTATGTTTCGTAATCTTCAGCAGACAAATTATTAGCAAAAAGTTGATCGAAATTATTTGATTGCAAAAGATGAACATTAGTTACGATTTTATTAATTGGCCAGTCCCACCATTTTAAAGCTAATCAGAAGGCAATAACTTTAGGAGAAAAACGAAGCTTAACAACTCTTCTCGGATTTCCGACAAAAACAGAGTAACAGGGAACATCTTTAGCAACAACACTTTCACTGCCAATAACTGCTCCATCACCCACAGTAACACCAGATAAAATTGTGGCATTTGCTGCGATCCAAACATCATTACCAATGACTACATCTCCCTTGGTTGAAGGATGACTAGAAATGTTCTTGGCTTCAGGAAAAATTCTCTTGAGGCTGTTGAAAGGGTATGTTGTAATCTAGTCAACTCGATGATTTCCTCCTAAGCGTATTTTTACGCCTCTTACGCCGTACAAATCAATTATCTTAGAGATTAAGCGTTGAGCCTGTCGCCGACTGGCTCAAAGGCCTTGCCTAGCGTTAGCTACATCGCTCATCAAAAGATAATTATAGTAGGCGTTTGACTATTTTCGGAGATGTCTAATTGAGTCAGTGCCCGCAATATTTCTGGCTGTAGCTTGTGTAATACGTTTTTATATTACAAGGTAAAAAAAGACATTTGATCTCTGAAATATTGACTTGCCAATATTTACTTATAGAATAAAAAACGACTTTGAAATTGACTAGGTAGGAGTGGTGTTTTGAATCACAAAAATTTGTCGGAAAATTTATCATTAGCCGAAGAAACTGTTGTGGATGAAATTCCTGAAGCAATGCGAGATCCTCAAACTGATGAAGGAATTAGCCCAACTCAGTCTCAAAACGAAAAATGGATTTGGAGTTGGGTAGGAGCAGTTGTTTTGGCAGGAGCAGTTACTCTAGGGCTAGAAGTTCAATCTAATCTTAACCAAGTTAATGCTTCATCTGTTCAAACTGAAACTGATAGTGTTAAGGTAGCTGACTCTTCTACCCCAGAGAATCATACAACTGAGCTAAAGAAAAATCTCCTCTCAGATTTGCCTTACTCACAAGTAGCAGAAATGGAACTAGCATATATAGTTTTTGATAGTGAGATTAGATTGCAAATAAATGCAGCAAAAAAGTTTCAGGAAATGGTTGATGCTGCTTGGGTAGATGGTATTAATTTAGTAGCTTTGAGAGGATTTCAATCTAAATCTGATTTAGCAGCTTTGGTAGGCAAGACTAATACTATTGAGGAAAATTCTATAGATAAGTTTTCACCTCTAAGTTATGGAGAATATATAACAGGTTATGCTGTAGATATTGGGGATGGAAATACACCTGCAACTCACCAAAATGTGGAATTTGAAAATACACCTGCTTTTCAGTGGCTACAAAGTTATGCTGCTTACTTTAGCTTTGAAATGATACCAGTTAATAATGAAAAAGGTGTTGGTTATGAACCTTGGCATTGGCGTTATGTAGGCGATCGCCATAGTCTAGAAACTTTTTATAAAAATCAACCTAATATAGTGTCTGAAGAAACAGAATTGGTGCGGGAAAATACAGAAGAATTAAGCGGAGAATAGACTGATTTTAGAAGTCAATCAAAAGCCAGAGAAATTGATAGTTGATTGAATATAATTGATTTTAATTTTAACTTTGCTAGAGGTGGAAATAATCATAAATTTCCCCTAAATGATGATCTAATACATGTACAGTAAACTTGGCGATCGCTAGAGGGTATCTATAAATAAAATATTAAGCCTTGATGTAGAGTGGGTTAGGTGGGAAGAATTCCATGCTAATGATAGGATATTTTAAAACCCCGCCCGCCTCGGCGGGGTTTTGATCCACCGTAACCCACCGAAGATTGGCTATTTGATGCTGTTTTTAGATTTTTTTTACAGATATCTTCTAGTGCCCTGACGTGGAAGTTAAAAATCAGGCATCGCCAATACCCATTGTCACCGACAAGACACAGAAGCGGGTAACGCACACAGCCACGACCTAAGAAAATGCTCGGCAACAGAAGTTAAAAATCAAAAGTATAGATTAGTAAAGCTTTGAGTATTTTGTTATTGGTAGATTATTTCCATCATTAGGAATGGCGAAAGGGTAAAATTTAGAAGGCTGAATGGATTTGGACAAAGTGCCTTTGCAAATCTAGGACTATGGAAAAAAAAATTAATAAATTGGCTATTGTTGGGGGAACTCACGGCAATGAATTTATAGGTATATACCTTGTTAAAAAATTTGAAAAATTTCCAGATTTGATTAGCAGAACAAATTTTGAAACTCAAACATTATTAGCCAATCCGCAAGCATTTGAATTGGTTAGAAGATATATTGATACAGACTTAAACCGTTGTTTTAAACTCCAGGATTTAGAAAATCAGACAAAAACTAACTATGAAGAAACTAGAGCCAAGTTTATTAATCAAATGTTAGGACCAAAAGGTAATCCAGAATTTGATTTTGTTTTGGATTTGCATAGCACTACTGCCAATATGGGATTAACATTAATTTTGGTGAACAATCATCTTTTTAACTTAAAAATGGCTAGTTATTTAAGTTCAGTTGAACCAGATGTTAAAGTTTATGGTTCCCTCAATCCCGGCTCGGAAAATTCTTTTGTCAATTCTATCTGTAAATTAGGTTTTGCTATTGAAGTAGGTCCGATTGCTCAAGCTACTCTCAAGGCAGATTTATTTGAGAAAACAGAAAGATTAGTTCAGACAATTTTAGATTTTATCAAGAACTTCAATGAAGGTAAATTGCATCAAATAAATGGGGAATTGACAATCTATAAACATCTGAAAGTTGTGGATTATCCGAGAAGTGAGGATGGAGAAATCGCAGCAATGATTCATCCTAAATTACAAGGGGGGGATTATCAACAACTCAATCAAGGTGATCCAATGTTTTTAACTTTTGATGGCCAAACAATTAATTATGACGAAGAAAATTCTGTATGGCCAATTTTTATTAATGAAGCGGCTTACTATGAAAAAGGAATTGCTATGTGCTTGACAAAAAAAGAGTGTATTACAGTTTAATAAAACCTGTTATGTGCTTGAGAAAAAAATAGAAGTGTGTAGTTTTTTGATGAAAGTATTACTAATTAGATTAATTAAGGGCTACAAAATTTTTATTTCACCAATGTTACCCCCATCTTGTCGTTTTCAGCCTACTTGTTCAGAATATGCGATGGAAGCGATCGACAGATTTGGAATTTTTCAAGGTACTAAGATGGCGGTGATGCGGATTTTACGCTGTCATCCGTTTCATCCAGGTGGTTATGATCCAGTGCCTCCAAAAGAATAATTTGTCCCATGGCAATCTTTATAGGAGCATGGGAGCAGGTTTAATGATCAATTCAAGTAGTTTTCTGTCTACCTAATGGATGAAGTGTTATACCAAATTCAAAAAAGATAATTACAGTAAAATCACCTGCAAAATTATGAATGAATTTGTATTTCTCCCCTACCCCTAATATCATGTCCGGATGATTAAGTATAATAAAATTGGGAGTCGGCGCGGAAGAAGGAAGAAGGAGGAAGGAGGTGCGGAGGGAAAAAAATATCAGGAGGAGAAAATTTTTTATCACTAATTAAGCAGACATGATATAACCCTTAATTCCTAATTCCGCGCCGACTAATAACAAAGATTTTGTAGCAATATATTTTAAAATTGGTATTAGATGATGTGAGCGTCTCACTCACTCACGGGCAAAAGATGCTCGAACTAGCCAAAAATTGAATTAAAAACTTAGGTCTAAAAATTATTTTTCATCGCTAAAATTTTCTCTGCTACATCTTCATATACAGGCATTACTGATAATCTATTTCCTTTCCTAGTAACTAACAACTCATCTCCTCTAAATTCTTGTTTCAAACTACTTAAAGATATTAACTGAGGAAATTCTTCTACAAATTCTACAGAAACAGTTTGCCAACGAGGTGCGTTAGGAGTTTATTTTTGGTCATAATATTTGCTTTTTTGGTCAAAGTGAGTGGGGTCAGTAATGCTAGTTTCCAATACTTGTACTAACCCAATAATACCAGGAGGTTTAGTATTAGAATGATAAAAAAATACTAAATCTCTTTTGTTCATTTGTCGCATAAAATTGCGGGCTTGATAGTTTCTAACCCCATCCCAGATGCAAGTTTTTTCATGCTTCATATCTGAGATACTATAAGTATTTGGTTCGGTTTTCATTAGCCAATATTTCATATTTAAGCAAGAAGGAAAGAAGAGTTATATTATTTTCAGTCAAACACTTATAATCGGGCTGGCGCATCAGAGATATATTTGTGGCGCCCCATCGCAACTACAAACAAAACTTTTATCTTTTTCATCTGTTGTCTAATTCTGCTGATATTTTCTATACAACCTAAATTAGACTACTAGATAATATTTTTGCACTTCTGAAACCAGATAGTTAAACTTAGATAAATCAGAGAGTGTCAACATAAAACTCCCCAACTTATACCATTTCTTTATGAAGTTACACTTAACCAAAGATGACAATCGTCAAGGTAATTAGGCCTCAGCAAGAACTATTAAGCGCATCGTTACATAGAAATGGTATTAGACTCAAATTTTCCCAGCTAAGATTGTAAATATCTGAACCATAAAATGGCAAGGGAATGATACTTCCATCTGGTAACTTAGTTGTTTCTGGTACCATTTCATTAACATTTACAAGTACCCCATAAGCAGCTACAGACCAAC
>JAJEAQ010000434.1 GCA_022822685.1 Trichodesmium sp. jk18x7bins.61 | reverse complement strand
CCCTAGTCATCGAGCTCACAAAAAATTTGGGTATTGTCCAAGCGTGATACAATATCAGTCATCATAGTAGGCTGAGTAAAGATTCCTTCAAACTTATTCAAAGCCTTTTTTTCAGCTTTGTCTAGCCCATCGAACTGACGTGAATTTAGCATAATTTATATTCTATCAATTTGTTCAATGTTTGCTACAACTATGATCTCAGGTGGGCCAATTTGAAGTTATTGATATTTTTCGTCAATCAGCATATTTGCCCAGCCTACTACTTAGCGATCGCCTTTGCTAAATCTTTGCTATACCTAGGATGTTCGGTGGGCCAATTTGAAATTATTGATATTTGTCTCAATCAGCCTCAGATTTGCCCACCCTACTACTACTTCTGGGTAGCTATACTAGGCATACTTAATTTTTAAAGCATCTCTTGCTTGTTCCCGATCATCAAAATAGATTTTTTCTGTACCCAGAATTTGATAATCTTCATGACCTTTTCCTGCGATTAATATTCCATCTCCTGGTTGAGCTTCCATAATTGCAGTGTGAATAGCTTCGGAGCGATCGCCAATTACCAAATATTTAACCTCAGAAGATATTCCCTGCACAATATCCTCTAATATCCTCTCCGGATTTTCAGTGCGTGGATTATCAGAAGTTACCACAGCTAAATCTGATAATTCAGCAGCAATTTTACCCATTTTTGGCCTTTTAGTGCGGTCGCGATCGCCCCCACAACCAAACACACAAATCATCCGACCACGAATAAAAGGTCGTGCTGCCTTCAATAAATTCTCTAAACTATCAGGAGTATGAGCATAATCAACAATAACGCTCACATCTTGTCCATTACTTACCTGTACCTTTTCCATACGACCAGGTACTCCTGGAAATTCTGATAATTTAGCGGCCACCATTGTCAAATCTAAACCCAGGTGCAAAACACTTCCCACTGCTGCTAACATATTAGATAAGTTATATTGCCCAACTAGTGGCAAATCAAAATTTGTGTCGCCTTGGGGTGTGTGCAATATTCCCTTCACTCCAGTGGGCTGATATTCTAAATCAGATGCCCACAAATCAGCTTCAGTTTTGCTAGTGCTGTAACTCCAGATTTGCTCTGGTTTCAGTCTAGTAATCAACTTTTGGCCGTATGAATCATCGGCATTAACTATAGTTTTACCCTTAAGATAGTCTGAGCTAAATAGTAATGCTTTGGCTTCAAAGTAATCATCCATATCTTTGTGATAATCGAGATGATCTTGAGTCAAATTGGTAAATACTGCTACTTCATAAGTACAACCCCAAACTCGTTTTTGATGTAGAGAGTGGGAGCTAACTTCCATAACTCCATACTGACTACCTGCTACTACCGCTTGTGCAAGTTGGTTTTGCAATTCCACAGGAAAGGGTGTGGTGTAGGCTGCCGTTTCTTGGAATCCTGGCCAACGGGCATAAAGAGTACCAAATAGGGCTGTAGGTAGTTGAGCCTGATTGAGCAGAAATTCCACTAGGTGGGTAGTGGTAGTTTTTCCGTTGGTGCCAGTAATACCTACCATTTTCATTTTTTGCCCAGGGTAGTCGTAGAAAGCTGCAGCAATTTCCGAGCAAATTTGTGTCATATTGGCAACTGGGATAACACATTCATCTTTTGCTTGGTGTTTTTGGGCTGCGGTTTGGGAAACTAGGGCTGCAATGGCACCATTGGCGATCGCGCTTGGCCAAAAATCTCCCCCATCAACGCGAGTACCTGGCATTCCCAAAAATAAATCTCCTGTCTGACAAGCATGAGAATTTGTGACTAAACCTGTTATTTCTGTTTCTAAAGCAGGATGATTATTTGAAACCGAAACACTCTGAACTTTTGTTAGTAATTCTCTCAATTTCATATTACCAATAGGATTTTATAATTTTTTTAGTTACGAATATTAAAGATTTACAAATACTTCTGTAATATTTGCTGCAATTTACTCACCGAGATGCGCGGAGATGGGCGTGGTATAAGCTGTTCGCTTTTGGTATCCGCATTATATACACAGAGTACGGGTACTTCATATTGATAGGCTTGAAACCAATTATCACGAGTAGTAATGTCTCTAATCTCTAGGTTAAATTTACAGGAGTTTTCGGAATCTTTCAATATTTCTTCGAGTTTTTCTTGAAGTCCTTCGCAAAGGTGGCAGCCTGGCTTACTATATAAAATTAGGTTCATAGTTTATGAAAAATCTGTTTAGTTTAATTATTAGACTTGTCGCTTTCTAACAGAAAAAAAGGCGAAAACCCTGACTAGATAAAGCTTATAGCTATTTTAACTCAAAAGCATGAAATGAATGCTCAGTCTAGGTTTGAGCGATTTTGTTCATCTATTTAGCGACAACTCTATTATATAATTTAGGTTAATCTCTTGTTTTTTAGTTTTATGGAAAAAGCAAAATACCTATTGTAAATTGATTTTAAAATGTGAGATTTAGCTTCTTGTTTATTCATATTTTCTGCATTTAATTTTAATTCGATGTGGAACAAAAGCGGTGCCAAATTTGACTGGGAAAATCCTCTTATTCTGGAGAGGGATTATTAACTGTGAAGACTTCGGACAAAGCATCGAAAATAAATTCTGTGCAGTCAAAAATTTCACTCTCGCAAAAGCGATCGCTTCTGGTGTAGCTCCTGCTTGGTTTAAATTAGTCTCAAGTTTTTCTAGCTCTTGAGTAATAGCCTCACTTTCTGAACATCCATCACTCTAAAAGTCTCTCGTACAGTAGAAAAAGAAGACTCATTAGAAGTAGAATCAAATACTCTCCAATAATAAATATTGCCTGGTTCTAATAGTTCCCCAGTATAAACAATTGTTTGCTCATCATCTTCAAGTTTAACAGCCCACAACACCAGCCGACTATTATAGCAGTATGAAA
Source organism: Trichodesmium sp. jk18x7bins.61 (assembly GCA_022822685.1). Classification (GTDB taxonomy): domain Bacteria; phylum Cyanobacteriota; class Cyanobacteriia; order Cyanobacteriales; family Microcoleaceae; genus JAJEAQ01. The sequence goes on along the minus strand of JAJEAQ010000434.1, from coordinate 5,717 downwards.
TGATTCGTAAAATAAATGCCTACAACTTAAGCATTTACTTCCACAACTTTTTGAGGAGAAATATCATACTTATGAAGCTTGGGGAAATCAAAAAAATGCGACTTAATTATCAAACTAAAAAACCATTTAACCAGAGGAAAAGATTTTAATTTCTACCAAAACTTTTTCAAGCAGTTATTGCCTTGTCACCAAATATCTTCAACTGGATTTTGTTCGGTAGTATTGGGAGCAAAAAGCACACAATTAATCCGACAAATTTCAGGTTCTAATCCTTGATTTACTTGACTTAGATATTCTTTCAATTCAACAGATTTATGCTAACTAGCTCCATCCCAAATAATTAACAGCCTACTGTCAGGATTGATAGCAGCTATTAAATATTTCAACAAATAGACTGTATTTTCATTATTTCCTTGGTCATACTCTTGAACAAAAAAACTGCTTGGTTTGATAATTTCAAACTCCATAATAAGTTTGACGTTTTCGTTCATTAGTTATGGGAATTTCTAGCCTTTCACTTGTAGGTCTCTAAACATATCCACAAAGAGCACCCCAAAGCTAATGACACTCGTCAATCAATTATACAGCCAGCTTTCCAGTTTCTATCTCTTTTCGGTTTTATTCTAATTAATTACAGATTTATTGATGTTTATTTATGACGAGTTTACTATCTCGTTTGGGATTCTTTTTTGGGGATTTTTTCCTACTCATTCCAGCTTCTTTCAAAAGATTATAGTAACTTTTTTTTGAACTTAATTTTATTCCATATCGCGACTCTATATGGCTCTCTAATTTTTAGAATTTCACTTCATTTTTGCTTTTTAACCATTCAATAACTTCAAGGGGAGCACGGAAATACAGATATCCATTTGAGCCATGATATTTGAGCTTCATTCCTTCAATACCTTCGATAGCATAGTTAGTTTTACATTGGCTTATAAACCCAGCAGAAACTTCTAAAATTTCTTGAATTTTCCGTGGCTTTAAGCCTTGGATAAGCACCTGTATAACTAATGCTCTTTTCAATTCTATTGGCTCGGTATTACTTTTAATAAATTGTTGTAAGTAGGTGAGCGTTAAAAAATCAAGCTATGTAACAAAATGTCAAACTAGCGCACATCCTAAGATCCCGCCCGTAAGGGCGGGGTTTAAGAAATAGGTGATTTCAGATTATTTTACAAAACTCAACATACATTGGTTTGATCATGCCTACCTACTTAACTCTAGAAGAGCTGGACTCTTATTATTTTCTGAACTTTTCATGACTTGCTCGGATTTTTTTTGACGCGATCGCTACCACATTTTTCTACCCTCATATTTTTTTCAAATCATTTCATATTGCTATATATTGATTTGAAAAAAATCAGCGATCGCCTCTAATTCTTGTTATGAAAAACTAGCGATCGCTGTGGCCCAAAATATAAAAAAGACAATATTGAACGTTGATTTCAATTCAAGCAAAACGTAAATTCCTAGCTAATCTAAGAGTATGCACCCACGGTTGACCAGATAATTTAGTCACTGCTTCTGCTGAAAGTTTAGCTGTAAAAGTACATCGTTTATGACTAACTCCTCTAACACCCAATTTTTTTTTAAAGACTTGCCTCTGTTTGATTTGGTGCTTCCGTAGTACGAACAAAGACTTCTATTGGCTGTGTTGACGAAGCTGACATTTTATTCAAGGCATTTACTAAGCCTGGATCTAATTTTCTATAGTCCATAAGATTTGTCATTTTTTAACCTCCCCTGCTCCAATTCCCCACCTGTCTAATGATAGGGAAGAATTACAGGTGTTTAGTTTTGTATTTAATACTTTCGCACGAATCATGGGTATCATCCAATGTGTCAAGTTTTTCGTATCTTCTAGGCCTGTTTATTTTATATATAATCAATCTTGGGATATTAATTATAGCAGTAAGTCTAGCATTTTAACCAAGCTTGGTCAACTTTATTAGAATACGGTTACTGTTAGAGTTAAAAATCTTAAATTGTGTAGGTTGAGTTAAGAAATGTAGCTTGCATCCAGTAAGAGTAATCCAAGATTTTCATTACTTTTGTCTGGTTTCATTTCCTTTAACAAAGGCCAAAGATGAGCCTTAACAGCAACCCGGTTGAAATATATAATGATCAACAAGCTATCAGCTATCAGCTCAAAAACTTTGTCAGTCTGATCTACTTTAATAAAGTTCGTAGTTGAGGTTGAGCAATATAGTTTTAATTAGAGATTGTTTGTCAAGTAAATATTAAGATAGCTAGAGTGTTGAATTCTGGTGGCCAGCGGCGGACAACTAAAATTCTTTATTTAAACCCCACCTTTAAGGGCGGGGTATTATGAGGAGATATCGACCCCATGGCCCATCCTACGCCAGAATTTAATCTCAGTTTGACAAACAGTCTCTTAGAGGAATTTCGCCAAACTAGAAACCCAGATTTTTTTGCTCAAATCAAGCGAAGATGATGTAAATGGCTAGAGCTAAATAATAGTTTTCACTTGTCGTTTTCCATCTTTTAGACTGATTAATAACCCATGGTAGTTAATCATTCTGCTCAACTTTTCAACCAAGAACTGCTAACAATTATTGACTTCATGATCCATGAATAAACCTCGTCCATATTGAAACCTGAAGTTTTAGCTCACACCGAGCATCTTCTGGTTAGTGATCGCCTGTCAGCCAAAAATCACCTAGAAGCATTTAAAAAAAAACTATGGGTTTCAGCTTAGACATGGTTTAAATTAGAATATTTTTAGATATTCTCTCGTCGTAACCAAAATCATAAATGACAAATTACCAATATCAAGTGGGTGGATGTTTAGCAGTTGGTGCTCCTACCTATATCAAACGTCAAGCAGATTTAGAGTTATATCGTGGTTTAAAAGCTGGAGAATTTTGTTATGTTCTAAATTCTCGACAGATAGGGAAGTCTAGTTTGCGAGTACAAACTATGGAAGATTTACGCACAGAGGGAATTACTTGTGGCGGCATTGATTTAAGTGCAATTGATAATTTAAATATTACCCCTGAACAGTGGTATGCAGGTGTAATTGACAGTATTGTTAATAGTCTAGATTTATGTGATCGCTTCAATTTAACAACTTGGTGGTTTGAACATAATAACTTATCCTCTGGCCAGCGCTTTAGTAAATTTGTTGAATTGATTATCCTCAAGTTAATTCCCCAAAATATTATAATTTTTATTGACTAAATTGATAGTATTCTCAGCTTAAAATTTCAAGTAGATGATTTTTTCAGTGATTCGCTTCTTGCTATGAAAAAAGAGTACAAAATCGGGAATATCAACGCTTAAGTTTTTCCTTTTTTGGTGTAGCTACTCCTTCTGATTTAATTAAAGATAAATTGCGGAGTCCGTTTAATATTGGCTATGGAATTGAATTAACTGGTTTTACTTTTAGAGAAGCTCAACCTTTAGCCACAGGATTAGCAGCAAAATCTACTAATTCTCAAGCAATATTACAAGCAATATTAAATTGGAATGGAGGGCAACCTTTTCTAACTCAAAAATTGTGTCATCTGACTCTAAAATCTGATTCTTATATTCCTCTAGGCAAGGAAAAAGAATAGGTTGCATATTTAGTACAAACCCTGATCATAGATAATTGGGAAAGTCAGAATGACACAACATTTACGAAGGATTCGCGATCGCCTATTATTAAGTAATAAACGCCGGGAGTTGTTATCCCTATATCAAAAAAAATTGCAAACAAAGGGAGTTAAGGTCAATCAAAATCCGGAACAATTAGAGTTAAGATTAACTGGATTAGTTGTGCGGCAGCAAGGAAAGTTAAAAATTTATAACCCCATTTATGAAGCAATTTTTAATCAGAACTGGATTAATAGTGCTTTGACAGAAGCGAGGAGCGCAACAAGTAGTGATTATCTGTTCAAGCCAGATGCCAACTTATCAATGAATCAGCAGGAATATCGTAACTACAAAATATTATTGAACAAAGTCAAAAATTATTGGGTAAAAGGTGTTTTGGAGACTTCGTTCATGGCAAAGTATTAATTGAACTAGGATTATAAGAAGGAAAAAATACAGTCAATCATCCTTGGGGTTGAGTGTGGCAATATTTAGAAACTTCCCAGCAAGAATTACCATCAGGAACTAGAATTATTGATAAATGTGGTGAGTTATGAGTGTGGCGAACTTTATTAATTTGGGGTGAACCAGGATCTGGAAAAACTCCAATAAAGTAGTAGTTTGCGCGAGATTTAATTAATAGAACTGAAGCCAATTTAACTCAGCCAATACCTGTTATTTTCAATCTTTATTCTTGGCATGGAAAAAAAACAAGCGATCGCTGATTGGTTAGTTGTTGTAGATTTACATACTAAATATCAAGTTTCTCAACAAATTGGTAAAGCTTGGATACAAGAACAAAAGTTACTGTTACTTCTTGATGGTTTAGATGAAGTTGATATAAATCAGCGAACAGATTGTGTGACTGCTTTGAATGAATTTTGTCGAGAATATGGGCAAACAGAAATAGTAGTTTGTAGTCGAATTCATGATTATGAAGCCCTTTCTACTCGTTTAACATTTCAAGCTGTGATCTATTTACAACCACTAAGTTTAGAGCAAATTCAAGAGTATTTAAAAAATGCTGGTTCAGAGTTAGTGGCAGTTATAAAAGCATTAGAATCTGATCTTAAATTACAAGAATTAGCGAAATCTCCTTTAATCTTAAGTATTATTAGTCTAGCTGATCAGGGAATTTCGATTGAAGAACTTCCGAGTCGGAGTAATGCTGAACTCAGAGAAAATTTATTTAATGCTTATATTGAACGAATGCTTAAGCGTCAATCTGTTAATATTTTTTATAGTCATGAGAAAATTAAAAAATGGTTAAGTAGGTTGGCGAAACAGATGCTCGGAGAGTTATAAACTGTATTTTAAATTGAAGGAATGCAGCCCTATTGGTTAAAAAATACAATTCATAATCTTGTTTATACGATGATTCTTTTTTTTGCTCATACTCCTATTATTTTGGAATGTTTTTAATCAGGTTTTACCACGTTATGAAACGCTGATTCTTGTAGTGTTTTGTTTTGTATACTTTTGGCGTTTCTTTGGATTTAAAACTATTCTAAACAGTCACAACTTTAAGATGGTTAGGGAAGTATACGATCAACCGAATCATGATTGGCATAACTGTCGGATTAGTTTCTGGTTTATTATTCAGGGTTATATCAGAGGTTATTTTCAGGTAGAATTTGACAATTCCTAATCAGATTAGTTATGCCATGCTTAGAGGAGCAATAGGTGGGCTAAGTTTAGGGTTAATCTTGGCAATAGTCCGTGGTATGACAGGTCCGGGAATAGAAGAAATAACTGTGCCCAATCAAGGAATTTGGCAGTCAATTAAAAATGCTTTTATATTTGTTTTAATTGGTGTGATAGTGATGAGTTTTGCGGCTCAATTATTAAATTGGTCTGCATTTGTTTGGGGTAGTTATGGGTTTATTTTCGGATTAGCTGTTGGTGATGGAGAAGTTTGTGTTAAACATTTTATTTTACGAGTTATTTTGTATTTTGGTGGTTATAACCCTTGGAATTATGCTCGTTTTCTCGACTATGCAACTAAGTTAATATTTTTATAGAAAGTAAGAGGTGGTTATATTTTTATTCACCGATTACTTTTAGAGTATTTTGTTAGAATGCCTTGAAAAAGGAAAGAAAAAAATAATAAAATTTTG
>JAJEAQ010000003.1 GCA_022822685.1 Trichodesmium sp. jk18x7bins.61 | reverse complement strand
GTTGTAATTATGAATTCATCTGCTGATTTTTTTAAATTTGAGTCTGATTTTATTGACTCTTTACGCTGTATTCCTTTAGTCGTTCGTTTAAAATTAGATACTTGTGGGATTAAATTAAAATTAATTCACTGGAATTTATTTAGCAAAGCAGAACGTATTTTACTTGTTAAACAATCTTGTCAGACTGATTCCGAAATAAATAATTATCGTTAATTACTGCAAAAATTAGTAAAAAAATACTGGATAAATAGCTAAATCAATTACAATTACGGTAATTAAACCAGGGAAAGAAGATAATCTTCTTCCGACGGAAGTTATCGAAAAAGCTTCTGACTTTAATTGTAAAAGCACCAAATAAAAATGGTTTAATTTAACTATTATTCAGCGTTTTGCTTTAATTAAATTGAGTCGTTATCACCATGAAAATCTATTTTTTTACCAGCTATGAAAGAATTTAATATTTGTTCTTGAGCAGTAGATTTGAATGAGTGAGAGTTGAAATTTATCAGGAAAAAATCAGGAGTACCGAGCCTGAATTTATTATACATCTCCCAAATAAAAATTAAGGTAAAATTGTGGTGACAAACTAAACAGATACTGTACCAAAATGAATCAATTATTAGAAGTTCTTTCTAACCATCCAAAAGAAACAAAGAGAATTGTTGGCATCAATGACTTGCAACTTATAAAATTAATCGAAAATGCTCAAAAAGTTGAAGAAGAGAGAAAATAAGCGATAATGGGACATCGCTAACGCGATCGCTGACCAAGAAAAAAGATTAATCAAGCCAGGAAGTGGAAGAAAAAAAAGTTTAAATAGGGACGAAGAAATAATTTTAACTTGATATTACTTGCATCAGATGCCGACTTTTCAATTACTAGAAATAATATTTAGAGTAAGTGAATCAACAGCTAATAATATTTTTCATGATTGGATAGATATTTTTCGGGAACTCTTACCTGCAAGTTGATTAGAGCAAGTCAAGAAAAAAGAATCAGAAGAATTATGGGTTAAAGAAATATTAACAGAACTAGAATTGATTGTAGATAGTACAGACTGTCTTGGGTTGTAACGATCAATACCTGACGCATCGGTTTATGTTCTAGGATCTGACGAAATGTTAAACTGTGATCGAGAACTCGTAAAGCCGATTCAGGTAAAAGTGCTAACCAATTGCTCTCGGCGATTGTAGCGCAAAAAGCATCTAGACTGTTTAATTGTAATACGGAATTTAATCTAGCTCCCCAGTATGTAAATTGTTCTTTGACTAAGTTTTGCATAGCATAGCCTTCTTTAAAGATTACTTGCGGATACTTAATTAATTCGGCTGTGGGAATATATTGATAATCAGCTAGGGGATGATTAGAAGATAATAAGACAAAAATAGGTTCTTCATAAAGCAAGTCTACTACCATTTCAGAACTGGGCTTAAATAGATGGCTTTGCATCACGATCGCTATATCTACTAAACCATCTTGCAATACTTTTAAAGCGCGATCGCTTCCTAAACAAGTAATTCTGAGTTTGACTTGAGGATAATTATTCACAAAACTAGCCAATACTGGAGGTAAATAAGTCGAGCATATCGAACCTATAACTGCTGCACATAAATCTTCTTGTTTACCAGGAATTAAAGAATTAATTTCCGAGGGAGCTAAATTCCATTCTTGGTATATTTTCCGAGCGCGAGGTAGAAAAAGCTCTCCACCCAGGGTTAACTTTACCTGATTATTGCGATGTAATAATAAAGTACCTAAATCAGATTCTAAAGCTTGTATTTGACGATAAATTGTTGATTGAGTTATGTCACACTCTTGTGCTGCTGCTTGAAAGTTTTTGGTTTTTGCTACAGTTAAAAATGCTTTGACTTCCTCGATTCGCATTTTATACCAATAAATTGAACATTTTTAATTTAGCAGCCAGTGCTAATCTTATATACTCTAAACCTATTGATGCTAAAAATCAGTTAATTTAGCTACAAAACTGATGCCTAAACTACTAAGAGACTGTTTGTAAAGTAACTATTAAGATAGCTATAGTTTTGAATTATGGTGGGTTATGACGGACAGTTAAAATTATAAACCCCGCCCGCCCCGGCGGGGTATTATGAGAAGATATGAACCCCTGGGCTTACCCTACGCAGGAATTTAATCTCAGTTTTACAAACAATCTCTAATCGTTGACAAAATCAGGTCAGGTTCTTATAATAGGGTGGCCATCAACACAGGGGGAGGACATCACCAGGGGTCAAAACAGCGATTCGCTCTGTTCGAGGAGAATCATCCCGCGTTGTAGCCTCAGATCAACGTTGGAAGTATGTCAAGATGAATTCCTTACTTAATATAGAAAACCTACAAGTAGCTTATCCAGAAAAACGGGGAAAATCTCAGTGGGCTGTTAATAATGTCTCCATTACACTTAAACCTGGTGAAAGATTAGGATTAGTGGGAGAATCTGGATGTGGTAAATCTACCCTTGGGCGTGCTGCCATGAGATTATTACCTAGCTCAGTGCAAGTTGAAGGGGCTGTCACCTTTGCTGGAGAATCTGTATTTGAAATGAACTCCTCTCAACTCAGAAAATTTCGTGGTGAAGCAGTGGCTTTAGTTTTCCAAGATCCCATGACTCGCCTTAACCCATTAATGACGATTGGGGATCATTGTCTGGAAACGATTCAAGCACATCAACCCCATCTATCTAAATCTCAGGCACAACAAAAATCCAGAGAAACTTTAGAAGCAGTCAAAATTCCAGCTAATCGTTGGTTTCAATATCCTCATGAATTTAGTGGGGGAATGCGACAAAGGGTGGCGATCGCCCTCGCTTTACTACTTGCTCCAAAATTGATTGTTGCCGATGAACCTACCACTAGCTTAGATGTAACCATAGCATCTCAAATTTTGCAGGAACTTACCCGACTTTGCCAAGAGCGTCATACTTCCTTACTATTAATTTCCCACGATTTAGCAATGGTAGGAGAATATTGTGATCGTATTGCTGTAATGCATAGAGGTGAAATAGTCGAAATAGCTTCAATTCAACAAGTTATCCACAATCCCCAGCATGAATATACTAAATCTCTTTTTGAAGCTGCTTTGCATATTCAAGTAGTTGAATCCAATCAACCTCAAATCAAACCACAAAAATCCGAAATCATAACACCACCCAATATATCTCATCCGATTTTACTTGTCAAAAACTTACAGAAGTATTACACCTTAGAAAGCAATTTTATTGAACAGTTATTATTCTCTAGCAAAAGCCAAATTATCAAGGCAGTTGATGGAGTTAATCTGGAGCTTTATTCTGGAGAAGTAGTGGGATTAGTAGGAGAATCTGGCTGTGGTAAAAGTACTTTGTCTAGAACTATTTTGCAATTAATTCTACCTACTGCTGGCTTGGTAGAATTTCAAGGTACAGACTTAACAACCCTCTCGCAATCAGCATTACAACCCTACCGTCGCCAGATGCAAATGATTTTTCAAGATCCCCTGGCCTGTCTTAACCCGATGATGACTGTCAATCAACTGATTGCCGATCCCCTATTTATTCATAACTTAGCCAATGTAGAGTCAGCTAAAAGTCAAGTTGAGCAAATGTTAGAAAGAGTAGACTTGACTCCGATATCAGAATATGGTAATAGATATCCATCAGAACTATCTGGGGGACAACAACAGAGGGTAGCTATTGCTAGAGCCTTGATTACTCATCCAAAATTAGTCATTTGCGATGAACCAGTGAGTATGTTGGATGCGACTATCCAAATTCAAGTGTTAGAGTTAATGCTCGATTTAAAGAAACAATTAAATTTGACCTATCTATTTATTACCCATGACTTATGGGTGGCCAGATTTATCTGCGATCGCATCGCTGTAATGAATAGGGGAAAAATTGTAGAGCAGGGCAAAACTGAAGAAATATTTAATCATCCCCAACATCCTTATACTCAGACATTATTAAATGCTGCGCCCCTATTATCTAGTTTGTAACCTGCCAAATATAAAAAATTCTCAAACATTCGCTTTAGACAAAGCAAAATCCTGGGATTAAATAAGTATCCAAATACGATATTATCTTTGAGTTAACTCCTGTAAAAATAAAAAATATCCGCTCATCCCAAACTGAAAACGTCAGTGCCAGTATATGGCGTGTAGTTAAATTAACCTAAAGGAATATTCAACATGATTAACAGTAACTTTCTAGCTGAAACTGATCCTCAAGTAGCTGAATTGATTCAGAAGGAATACGGACGCCAACAAGACCATCTAGAATTAATTGCCAGTGAAAACTTTACCTCATCTGCCGTCATGGCCGCCCAAGGTTCAGTACTGACTAACAAATATGCTGAAGGTTTACCAGGTAAGCGATATTACGGAGGCTGTGAATTTATAGATGAAGTAGAAAAAATAGCCATAGACCGCGCCAAACAATTATTTGGAGCTGCTCATGCAAATGTACAACCTCATTCTGGGGCTCAAGCTAACTTTGCCGTATTTCTGGCCTTGTTGCAACCAGGGGACAAAATCATGGGGATGGATTTATCTCACGGTGGACATTTGACTCATGGTTCACCAGTTAACGTCTCAGGTAAATGGTTTAATGTTCATCATTATGGTGTTAGTCAGGAAACAGAAGTTATTGACTATGACCAAGTTCTGGAACTAGCAAAGCAATATCAGCCCAAACTTCTGATTTGTGGTTATTCAGCCTATTCTCGGAAAATTGATTTTGAAAAGTTCCGGGCGATCGCCAATGAAGTAGGAGCATATTTATTAGCGGATATCGCTCATATTGCCGGTTTAGTAGCAACTGGTCATCATCCTAACCCCCTTCCTCACTGTGATGTAGTCACAACTACTACCCACAAAACGTTAAGGGGGCCACGAGGCGGTTTAATTCTAACTCGCGACCTAGAATTAGGGAAAAAATTGGACAAAGCAGTCTTTCCGGGGACTCAAGGAGGGCCATTAGAACATGTCATTGCAGCCAAAGCAGTAGCATTTGGAGAAGCTTTAAAGCCAGAATTTCACACTTATTCCGGGCAAGTGATTGAAAATGCTCGTGCCCTAGCAGCCCAACTTCAAAAACGCGGATTGAAAATAGTTTCTGGTGGTACGGAAAATCACGTCTTGTTAGTGGATCTAAGATCAGTGAACATGACAGGTAAACAAGCAGATAAATTGGTAAGTGGAGTCAATATTACTGCTAATAAAAATACTGTACCTTTTGATCCAGAATCTCCTTTTGTCACAAGTGGATTGCGGTTAGGTTCTCCAGCAATGACAACTAGAGGTATGAAAACTGCTGAATTTACAGAAATAGGCGATATTATTTCTGACAGATTAAAAAATCCAGAAGATCAAGAGGTAGCTCAAAACTGTCAAAAAAGGGTAGCATCATTATGCGATCGCTTTCCCCTCTATCGTGACGCTCCTACACTAAAAGCGACAGCGGAGCGTTTAGGCAACTGAAGTCGGCCTGAGAAGGTCTGAACTTTCTTGGTGGGATTACTCCCATTACAGCATTTTCTAGAGAGGTAGCGCCGATCCAGACTTTAAAATGCATAAATTCTTAACTTGAGAGTGAGCATTTGCCTCATTCGGTCTCCGCTGCGCTTGCGGCTTCTTCCCTATTTAAACCCCGCCGGGGCGGGCGATGTCTGATAGCACATTCAACCCCGGGATTCATTAGGGGGTGCGTACTGAACCTGCGTCCGCACAGTAGACGCCCCATCCCACACGCTCAATTTGAGCGTGTGTTACTCTCTCCCGGAGTCAGCTCATCTGATGGCTAAATTTCCCACTCTAGTGTGACGCTCCTACACTGATAGGGTAGCTCCGACCTGCAGGAGGCAAGCGAATAGGAGCGTGTAGGCTTCTGAGAGACTGTTTGTCACGCCTCAGATTAAATTCTGGCGTAGTAGGGTGGGTTAGGGGTCAACATGTCCTTGTACTCACCAAGGTTTTAGTTGTCCGCCGTAACCAACCACAATTAAGCATTATAGTTGTCTTAATATTTGCTTTATAAACAGTCTCTGATATCTGTTTAAGACGGTCAGAACTTTCTTGGTAGGATTATTCCCGTTACAGCATTTTCTAGTGAGGTAACGTCGTGCCCCACTTTGCTGATTAAATTTTTAATTTTAGAGTGAGCGTTTGCCTCATTCGATCGGAGTTCCCCTTGCCGACAGGGGGAGGAATTTCGCTTACGGCTTCTTCTCTATTAGTTAGTTATTCCATTGAACGCACTAATCGCGCATCAAAGATTATAGATGGAGTATGAAGTGCCTGGCTCAAGCTTGCGCACGAGCGCGAGTCATAAAAAATGCATGCTCCCTTAACCCCAGGAAAATACAACCAACAAAAAAACTTGATGATGGCTATGTAAAAAAAGGTCGAGTCTCAAGCTATTAGCTTTTACCGTACATACGGACATTCCATGGAACCTCCCTACATCACATATATTGTCACTCCCGCTTACCCATCTAAATCGTAGATTATAGATGGAGACCTCTAGGAGGATTCGTTCAAAATTATTGGTAGAAGTACAGAATTAAACGCCCGCAATTATGACCCACCCTATAGAAGGATAAGAAATCCTGGCGGAGGAAGTTGACTAGGAATTAGTAGAGATGTTGTATGGTAATGTTTTTTTAGTTATGCTGCCCTCACTCACCCTATTGGTTGCCTCCTGCGGATGAGCTTCTCTAATGGTACTTAGACATTTTCTCAGCTATAAAGTGGCTGAAAGTCAGTCTTGGCAGGGGAAAGACGTCAAAGCCATAAAAATTGCTGTTAGCTCCGCATTCCGCAGGAAAAACCCTTATCACTACTGGATTTATCCCTTTTTGACCTAAAAGCCTCTTCCTGTATAGATTTGATGCCATTTTTTGCCTAAGTTTTGTCTAAGTCCCACTAATAGGGAGGGCTGACAATGCTCAATTAACGTGAGTTCGATGGAAGTTTAATTGCTGAACTTTATATGCAGTAAGCTTTATAGCTGATCTTATTCCCCCTGGCTATTCTCAATTAGCAAAAATTAATGGGAATAAGTGAGGGATTAGTAAGCGATTCCTTCCCGGCTCGCTTTGCTACGCACATGAAACGGGAATCGCTAAAGCCCTAGAGTATCTTGTCAATAAAGCGAGGTTATTGAAATACATTTTTCTAGGGGCAAAACTTTAAAATGCCTACTGCATAAGGATTTAGAGATTTTTATTTTCGTCGAACTCACGTTCAATTAACAGAAGTTATACCAAATTCAACAAAGGTAGTTATGTTACTCTAAATTCCTAACAGCAAGGGTATGAAATTGGTATTAAAACTTCCTTACAAAACACTTATATGGTATCGCGATAGTTTTTCAACTCTATATTTCCTGTTAATACTTGAGAAACTGTTTATAAAACAAAAATTAAGACAGCTATAGTGCTTAATTGTGGTTGGTTACGGCGGACAAGTAAAATTTTGCTGAGTACGAGGAGATATCC
>JAJEAQ010000445.1 GCA_022822685.1 Trichodesmium sp. jk18x7bins.61 | reverse complement strand
AGTACTCTACCGATTGGGGAAAGATTTACACAAAAACGACTGCGCTCTTCTTTTGTGTTCTCTGCATTTCCCCCATCGGGCTCTGTGATTGTTCTGTAGTCATGATGATTTTTGTCTGAGGGGAAGTTATTCCTATTATATGAGGCGCCTGTGTGCTATATGGTTGTTTTGTCTGGGGGAATGACATTGGGGATAAATAGAGTCAAGGTTGTTTTGTCTGGGGGAATTATTTAGGGAATTGGTTTGATGTCTGCTAATTGAATGGTTGACGCTCCTACATAACCCATGGTTATGTGGGAAGGAAAGCATATGGAGGCAGGTAAATCCCCTAGCTTTCACCAAGGCAAAAGTCGTTTTAGCTTCCCCCGGGAGAGAGCAACACACTGAAAATTAAGTGTGTGGAACGAGGTTTCAAGTGGGGAACTAACTCCGCACACAACCCCTTATGAATCCAGGCTTTGGATGTGCTATCACACCTCGCCCTTAAGGACGGGGTTTAGATAGGGAAGAAACTGAAAATGCTCGCTCTGGAATTAACAATAATCATTTATTGTACATGCTTTGGAGTTTTAATGAATCACTTTTCAACTATAAATTCTTTAAATCCATTTTTTCTAAAAAAGTTTCCATTTCTTGAACAGGTATCCTCCCAGAGCCCCCTTGTTCTATTCTCTTACAGACTCTCATAGCTATAGTATTAAGAGATTCGTTTTTGTAATTGGGGGATTCCTTGATGAATAATATAATTGTCCCTTTGTTACTTTCTAAAAAATTCTGGTATGGGGATTGAGTAGAAGTTGATGCTCTACTATACGTACCAATGTTTTGATCAGAAGTTGGTGTCATCCCGTGGGCACCTAGGTGTTGAGGCTGTGACTGAGATGATAAGTTTTGTTGTGGCATAAAATTCCGGTATGAGCCTTCCTCTACAGGCTTCTTTATTTGTTCAAAAGTTATTTCTATACCTAGCTCCTGTAGCATGTTTTGATATATTTTCCTAATGCTTTGATCGCTAGTATCTTGAGCTTCCTCTATGAATCCTGGAAGTACTCCTTTTGCGATTTCTATTGGATTGCTTCCTAAAGATAACTGGGATTGAGCAGAAACAGCAGATGTAGTTATTTGAGAAGCACTAGAGACTGTATTTGTATCTGAGTGTGCTCTTTTAATATTGGCATCATGTGTTTCTGTTGCAGTGGCTCTCTTTCTCTTCTGTGGTCCCCCTATATCCATCTGTTGAGACCTTAACCCGAATTGAGTAGAAGTCGATCCATCCCTGGCGTACCTATGTGATGCCCTGATTGGTGTAAATTCAGGTGAGGTGCAGGTATATATCGAGGCATAGGGTAGGGTGGAACTGGAGTATGTGTTCTAGCAGACATACTAAGCCCTTCATCCAATGACCAGGATTGAGCCCCAGTCGATGCCATCCCTGGCGTACCCAAGTATTGAGGGTAGGATGGAACTGGAGTATATGCTTTAGCAGACATACCAAGCTCTTCACCCAATGACCAGGATTGAGCCTCAGTCGATTGAGGCGGTAACAAGTTTGAACTCTGGTGAGGTGCAGGCATCTGTAAAGCCATGGGGGGGGATTGAGTATAAGCAGATGCTTGCGGACTACTATGTGACAAATGCGAATGATAACAGCCTAAGAAATAGCTCATTGTTGCTATATCTATCTCCTCGTCGTTCATGTTGTACTGTCGATTAAATTCTCGATTGATATTAGCAGCAGTCTGTTGATGGGGTGGTAATTGATCTATTATTTTTTGAATCTCATCTCCGTGATCTTTTAATAATTTTCTGGATTCTGCTTGCGGATCCCTATATAACAAATGGGGGAGATGATCTTTTAAAAAAATGCACATTGATACCCGTTCGATTCCGTCTATATTGTACTGTTTTTTAAATTCTCGATTGATATTAGTAGGAGTCCGTTGTTTGAGTGGTAATTGATCTATTATTTTTTGAATCTGATCTTTGTGATTTCTTAATATTTGTTGCTTAGATACTCTGTCTTTTGCTTGCGGCTCTCTATGTAACAAATGGAGGAAATCTTTTCTTAAAAACGCGTACATTGATGGCTGATCGATTTCGATTCCGTCTATATTGTACTGTTTTTTAAATTCTCGATTGATATTAGCAGAAGTCCGTTGATGGGGTGGTAATTGATCTATTATTTTTTGAATCTGATCTTTGTGATTTCTTAATATTTGTTGCTTAGATACTCTGTCTTTTGCTTGCGGAGGCGGAGTCTGAATTTGTTGACTTTTTTCTGGCACAGCTTGCTCCGTCGTCTTTTTATCACCTGCCAACTGTATTGATTTAGCCTGTACTGTTTGAGGAGCCTGTTGTGAACTGCCCGATAGTAGAGTAAATATACTTCTGAATTCTGGTATTGAGGATGTTTTATCAACGGCAAAATTATTCTGTGCTGCTATTGTCTTAGTGGCTTCACTTTTAGCCATTGAGGGCAGAATTAATGTTGGTTTTCTGGGTACTTGTTCGTAATACATTCAAAAACTCCATTATAAATAAGAATTACCCATTACCGCTATTATAGGGTAGTGGCAAATATTTGGAATACTACCAGTACAAATAATGCCGTTGGGTAAGTTATGATAAATTTACAGTGAATATGCATTTCTTCTAGGTTTTTGTTCATTAACCGGAATTTTTTTTGTTTTACTCTACTATGAACAACCTTATAGGGAAAGTCCTCCCTTACATAAATAAATGTTGCTCCGCTTCTCTTCTCCCCATATATACTACAATTAGATTGAGATCGTGCTAGCAAATTCTGGAGGTGAAGCACTTAATGGCAAATAGAAGATTAACTTTTCGACTGTACCCAACTCAGGTTCAGAAGCAGAAGTTGTTCTATACCGGAAAGCAACGCCCAAGTGTTGTATGACGCTTGTATTGCCCATCGTCGTTTGGGGTGGTGTAACTTTTATATGTTTAAAAATTTAATCCGAACTCATATTTATTGATAAATAATCCAATAACTAGATCGTGCATTTATTCCGTTTTTGAAAAGCAAATCGTCTTTCTTTGTAATCGTTTAATTCTCGTTCTTAATCGAATATGTTTTTGCTCTATTCTCTGAGTTTTCTTTTTGCCAATCTGGTGTCTATCTTCTGGTAAATTTCTTCGAGCAGCACCGTATCCATCTGTACAATAATTCTTGACTCCAAAAGGTTATAATAATTTTTTCAATTTCAGAAATATCTCATCTTTTCGGCGACAAAATACATAAGCCAAAACTTTTCAGGTTAATTTGTCAATCGCGTGCCACAACCATCACTGATTACTCTTTTTACCAACAAAACTCCACATTTCATCTACTTCTGCTTCTTTAATCCCTTTCACTTCTTCTGACTCCATCATATAGAATCTGGTTATACAATACATATAGATGCAACTAGGAGTAGGTTGGGTTAAGCGCCAGCAAAACCCAACGAGAATATACATAATT
>JAJEAQ010000806.1 GCA_022822685.1 Trichodesmium sp. jk18x7bins.61 | reverse complement strand
ACCAGCAGTCAAACAACTTAAAATTTATATTGAAGAGATGGACAAATCTCAGCAACAAACAGCCCAGATAACAAAAATATTAGAACAAAAAAATCAGGAACTAGATAAAGCCTTAAAAGAAGCCCAATCTGTGGTCAGGCTAAAGTCAGAATTTGTTGCCAATATGAGTCACGAAATTCGTACTCCTATGAATGGAGTAATCGGAATGACTGGTTTACTGCTAGATACTAATTTAGATCATCAACAACGAAACTTTATTGAAATTATCCGCAATAGTGGGGATAACTTGCTAAAAATTATTAATGATATTCTCGACTTCTCAAAGATTGATGCAGATAAGTTAGAGCTAGAAACTCAACCTTTTGATTGGCGAGAATCTATAGAATCTTGTTTAGATTTGCTAGTTCCTCAAGCTACTGAAAAGGCATAGAATTAGCCTACATAATTTATGACCACACTCCTACTAACATTGTGGATGATGTGACTCGTTTGCGTCAAATTCTGGTGAATCTAGTTAGCAATGCGGTGAAATTTACCAACTCTGGAGAAGTGGTGGTTATTGTTACTGCTGAAGAAATTAATCTAGAAACTGTAGCAGATTCACCACCTTCCTCTTACCAAATCCATTTTGCGGTTAGAGTACTGGTATTGGTATTTCACCAGAAGGTATGAAACGACTTTTTCAGCCTTTTTCTCAGGTAGATGCTTCCACAACTCGCCAATACGGAGGTACAGGTTTAGGGTTAGTTATTAGTCAGCGACTATGCGAAATCATGAGAGGGCAGATGTGGGCAGAAAGTGGAGGAAATGTAGCAGGAAATCCCGTGATTGTAAGTCAGAATAATTTGCCTAATCCAAATTATCCTGATGTAGGCTCAACCTTTCACTTTACTATTTTAGCTACAACTACTCCCAGCACACCTAAAATTTACCAAAATCCTCACCCTTAACTTTTTGGTAAACGACTGTTAATAGTTGATGATAATGCGACTAATCGACTGATTCTCAAAATACAAACTCAAAAGTGGGAGATGATTACTACAGAGGTAGATAATGGATTCAAAGCTTTAGAATTGTTGAAGAAAGATGAAGAATTTGATCTGATAATTTTAGATATGCAAATGCCTGGAATGGATGGTATTACTCTGGCTGGTGAAATCCGTGACTTCCCAGAATTAAAAAAACTGCCATTAGTGATGTTGACTTCCATCGGTTGCCCCCTTAATGATGCTAAGGCTAATTTACAAGCTTGTGTGAGTAAACCGATTAAACCTTCCCAATTGTATGATGTGTTAATGGGTGTTTTTGTCAATCAAGAAGTTAAGATTAAACATCGGATGAAGGTAGATATAGATCAAAATCTGGCCAAACAACTGCCTTTAAAAATTTTAGTAGCTGAGGATAATGCTGTAAATCAAAAGGTGGCGCTCTCAATGTTAGGGCGCATGGGTTATCGCCCCGATATGGTGAGTAATGGTATTGAAGTTTTGACAGCTTTGGAGCAAATACCTTATGATATTCTTTATGGATGTACAAATGCCAGAAATGGGAGGTTTAGAAGCAACAGAGCTGATATGTAAAAAGTATGGTAGAGAGTTAGACAAAAGGCCTGTGATTGTGGCGATGACTGCGGGGGCAATGGAGGGCGATCGCGATATTTGTTTGGAAATGGGTATGGATGATTATATTAGTAAGCCAATCAAGGTGGAGGTTTTACAAGGGTTGTTGGAAATCTGGGGACAAAGAATTATGGGCAAAAAAATCTGACAACACAATCACAAGCAGTGGCAAATACTCTGACTCCAGTATCTCCTCCATCAAAATTACTTAGAGTTTTTAGCTCTCCTTCAGTTAACCAGGAAGTGCTCAAAAATATTCGCGAAGAAGTACAAGTCGAAGGGGAAGTAGATGTGGTAACGGAATTAATTGATTTATTTTTTGAAGATACTTTAAAACAATTACAAGGGATTAAAGCAGCGATCAATAATTCAGCTACAGATGCCTTAAGGGCAAATGCTCATGCTTTGAAAGGTAGTTGTCAGAATTTGGGAGTATTGCCCATGGGTGAAATTGCTGCTAGTTTGGAAAAAAAATGCTCAGGCTGGCGCGATCGCAAATGCTACAGAACTTTTCATCGAATTAGAAAATGAGTTTATTAATACTAAGTCTATTCTGGAAGAATTACGAGTATAAATTAAGAGTTTGTGATATAATCACCAAGCACTAAATTATGAAATAGTCAGAATAATCAATGAATCAAAATTATCCTCAAATTTTAAGTCATAGACAAAAATTTCCGGCTTTAGCTAATAAAATTTATTTTAATTATGGTGGTCAAGGGCCGATGCCTGAAGCATCTTTGCAGGCAATTTATAACTCTTATCAAGAAATACAAAATCTCGGACCTTTTTCGGGAAAAGCTGGTATGTGGGTGGAGAATGAAATAAATTTAATTAGGGGAGCGATCGCTACTGAATTAGGAGTCTCTCCTGATACTATTACTCTCACAGAAGATGTGACTGTAGGTTGTAATATAGGACTCTGGGGTTTAGATTTGCAGGCCGGAGACCATATATTACTTTCTGATTGTGAACATCCAGGAGTTATTGCAGCAATTGAAGAGATTAAAAGACGTTTTAATCTAGAATTTTCTACTTGCCCTATCATGGCAACTTTAAATGATGGTAATCCAGTAGAAGTTATTGAAAAAAATTTGCAGCCGAATACTAAGTTATTGGTAATAAGTCATATTTTATGGAATACAGGTCAGGTTTTACCATTGGCTGAGATTGTCAATTTGTGTCATACTGTCTCTCCGACTCCAGTTAAGGTATTAGTTGATGCGGCTCAGTCTGTGGGTGTTTTACCTTTAAATTTGGCAGAAATAGGGGTGGATTTTTATGCTTTTACGGGTCATAAATGGTGGTGCGGACCAGGAGGATTAGGAGGGCTTTATGTAAGTACTAAAGCTAGGGAAGAATTACATCCTACTTTTATTGGTTGGCGGGGTATTACAAAAGATAAAAGTGGTAAACCAATAGGTTGGCAACCTGATAGTAGGCGTTATGAAATTGCTACTTCTGCTTATCCTTTATGTAGGGGTTTAAGGGAAGCGATCGCTTTTCATCATCAATGGGGAAATCCTACAGAAAGGTACGAAAAAATTAAAGAGTTAAGCAGGTATTTATGGGAAGGTTTAAGAACAATTTCTGATATTGATTGTTTACGCACTGCCCCACCAGAAGCAGGATTAGTTTCTTTCAAATTAAATAATGGTAAATCTCATCAGCAGTTAGTTGCAGATTTAGAAAAACAAGGAATTATGGTGCGAAATATTCTTGATCCAGATTGTGTAAGAGCTTGTGTTAATTATTTTACTTTAGAGACAGAAATAGATAAATTAGTTGCAGAAATTAAGAGCATATGTCCTAAGATATGAGGATAATTAGTTATAAAAAAGTCTTGAGTTTGTAGTTGCGCTCTAGCGCCCCAAGAATATCTAGCATGGCATAACAACTACAAGCTTAATTATTTATGAATGTTTGACTGAGAGACTGTTTATAAAGCAAATATTAAAATAGCTATCATGCTTAATTTTGGTGGCCGGCGGCGGGCAACTAAAACCTTGGTGAGTACAAGGACATGTTGGCCCATAACCCACCCTAGGCCAGAATTTAATCTGAGTTTTACAAACAGTCTCTGAACATGCTATCAATCATAGCAAGCACGGTTTTTAACAGTAAAATACTATGGGATTTATATTCAGAATCATCACTGTTTTGACGATATGGGCAATGCCTGTTAAAGCCGAAATATCTAATACAGAAGTTCAGGCATTAGTAGAAGCGCTACGACAAGCCGCACCACAAACAGGAACAGAAAATGATGGGTTATATAGCGACTGGCAAATTAAACCAGATAATATTCCCTGGTAGTCAAAACTCTGTACTGGAGAGGAGATGACTGTAGCAGAATTTAAGGGCAACACCACAAAAGCAAGGCAGATTTTGGGATGTGTGATGGAAGATATTTTCAAAGAAGAGTATGTTGCTAGTGGTAATGACGAGTCTTTAGCAGTGCGTCGAGCCGCAGCATGGTGGATGACAGGAAATCCAAATCAATATAATCAAGATAATATTGCTAACTATACTCAGAAGGTTTTGGATTTCTACCAACAGCAGAAATAGGAGTTATATTATGTTCAGATAATTAATTATAAAAGAGCATTTGTTTGTAGTTGGGATGCCGCGCCAGAGATATTGGAGCGCTGCATCCCAACTACGAACCTAAATTAACTACTGATTCTAAACCCAGGGATGAATCCCGGAGTCAGCTAAAGAAAAATTATTGGGGAGTTCCCGCCAATGCTGTTAAAACTCCTGCTTCTTTCTGTATAGGTAAAATGTCTAATATGTCACTTTGAGAGCAATATTTGAGGTCTTCATAACATTCTAGGCGTTGGAGGCGTTGGCCATGACTGGCATAGTTCATTAGTTCATACAATTTTTGCTCCCATTGAAGATAGAGAGATATAGCGCCGAATACTTCATCATTACCTACAACTTCATTTGGAAGAGATTTAGTTTCTGTAAGTAAACTCTGAGCGATCGCCCCTGCACAAACAGTATCCTCTAGAAAGTAACTACCTACCCAGCCGGAGCCTAAAATCCAAATTGATTCTGGTTTATTTGCTTTGAGATATTCAACTATTGAGCGACGGTTAATCAGAGCTGCAGCTATAACGACTTTAGCGTTTTCGATGCGCTGAAGACAACGAGTGCCGTTAGTGGTAGTCATAAATAAGCGTTTGCCTTTAACCTTTTCCGAAGTAAAATTTAGGGGTGAATTGCCTTCGTCACAACCTTCTACTTTTTACCCCTCCTTTCGCCTACACGAATCCGTTTGTCAGCCGGCCATTTTTCACTGACTGCCATTAATTTTTTGAATGTCGCTAAAAACTTGTACTGCTTCTGCTCCTGCATGCAGAGCTGTCGCCATTGTTGTTATAGCTCTAAGTACATCAACCGCGATCGCCCAGTCTGGCATATTTTCTGTAGGGGTTTTTTCTGGGGTATGGTAGACGAATATTTTCACAATTTATCTATAAATAATAGTGCTAACTAAATTATTGTATTGCTTGATGTTAATTTTTATCCTGTTTCCCCATTAATGATTCTGCGGATATCATCCTGAATTTGAGTCTTAGTCTTTCCTTCCCATCTTGCTTTTAACAAATTCAGTCCCACCTCTGCATATTTTGTCATAATTTCCAGAACTTCCCTACTATCAGCAGGTTCAGGTTGACCATTACGTTTTCTCATCCCATAAACCCCAGCCTCTAGAGCCAGACGCACTTGCTCATCAACGATACTAATAGTTGCCATATCCTGACGCTCTTTGAGAGGAACTTGGGAAATATCAGCATTTTTTTTGATGGCATAAGCTGCAGCAAATAGATAAGCATCAACCATTCGTCCGAAGACGGCCTGATCTTTTAGAGTGTCCAGATAACCTTTTGCTTCTGGCGTGGGACGAATAGCTGCTTTGGGGTTAATACGCTTCATTTTCCTCCCTCCACTACAGAAGCATCTGTTGTTGCCTTCAGACGACTAATCTTGAAAGTGCCAGCAATATGAGGTTTTACGAGATCCAACAGATGAGCGGGAAAATCTCGGTCTGTTGCTAAAACTATTACTTGGGATGGTATTTCTGGTAATGAATTAATCAAGTTTTTCTGATGGTTGGTATCTAAATGACCAAATGGAGTATCCATAATTAAAGGTGCTGCCGTACCAGATGCTAAATTTAATCCTGTAATAAAAGCGAAAGCTAAAGCTTCTTTTTCTCCAGCACTTAAGGTTTTTGGGTCGATAATGTCACCTACTGCATTTTTGACTCCTAGAGTATATTTGTATGGCTCAACTTTAATTCCTATATATTCCTCTGGTTTATTGGTGACTCGATGGTGAATATCAGAAGTTTTAGCTTCAATTATTTGTTTGCGTTCTTCTGTACGCCATTTGATTAGTTCGTCTGTAGCTTCATAAAGACCTCTTGCTAGTTTTGCTTGCCTTCCTAAAGTTGCGGTTTGTTTGTCTTGAGAGGCTAATTTTTCAATTTTTCGGCGCTGACTTTCCTCCTGTTTTTTTAAGTATTCTATTTCTTTATTTAATCTTTCAATTTGTTCCTGTTTCTCCTTGCTAATTTGCTCTGCTGAGCCTACCATTTCCCAAACTGCTTGAGCATCTTCTTGCTTTATTTCTCTAGTTTCCCGTTCCAAGGAATGTGCAGTTTGCTTGATTTCCTCTAGTTCTTCATTTAAGCGATCGCACTCCGATAAAAGTTCATCAAAATTAGGTATTTTATAGTCGGCTAGTGCTTTTAATTTGTTGTATAAGTCATCCTGGCGAATTGCTTCTTCGGTACTACTAGCGCCAGATGCTAAGCTATCAATTTCTTTCATAATAAAATTACGAGAGTCTGCATCTATACAACGACCACAAACACATTTTTCATATTTTAATAACTCTTGTAGGAGCTTCACAGAGCCGAAACGTCGAGCTGTGATAATAGCTTTACTTTGCATATCATCTGCGACTTCTCTAACAAATTCTATTAATAGTGGAATTGATGCTCCTTTTAACCAATCATCTACTTTTTCTGTTGCTTTTTTGAGGTTATCTCGACAAAATGCTTGCTCTCTTTCTAAATCCTTTAATTTTCCTAACTTCTCTCGTAGCACTTCATGTTTATTGGCTTCTTCTTTAGCGTCTTTGAGATCAATCGTAGCTTGTTCATGAGCTTTTTTTGCTTCCTGAAGTTGTGCTGTTTTGACTTCTATATTTTCTTGATTTTCCCTTAATTCTTTTTTGACTTGCATGAAATCTTTGCTAGCTGACTTTGTATCATTTAATTTTTTATCAAGATTTTTTCTAGTAATTCTTACATCATGGCGAAGATTTAGTAACTCAGTAATTCCGAGAATTCTTTCTATAGCTTCAAGAGTGTCTTTGGTATTATGAATGCGTTGAGCATAACGTTTGATCTCTACACCATCAAAGAAGAAAAAATCTTTACAGGATTTTGGCAATAGTTTCTCAATTGTTTCTCTCTCACCTGTTGTGATACGTTTACCATTTTTATTGATTACTGGTTTCTCTAATCTGGCTTTAGGCTCCCCAGCTTGCATTAGTCTTTTAGCCACTCTACTAATATTGTAAATATCTCCATCGCGCTCAAATTTCAGTTCTACTGAGATTTCTAAATTAGGATCATCTTTAAGTACTACCCGATTAAAATGGTCAAGTAATTTACTATCCTCAATAGCTCCGTCTCCATAAAGACACCATTGAATTGCTTCTAGTAGGGAAGTTTTACCAAATCCATTCTGACCGAAAACAATCCAGATTCGCTTCTGGGTATTTAGATCAAATTCTATTTTTTCATTTAGGTAACATTTCCAGTTTTTTAGATGAATACTTTTTAGTCTAAATGCCATTATTAGCATCCTCCATAAATAATTCTGAATAGTCTGTATATCTTTCAATCAGAGCCTCTAATTTAGGAGCCATTTTTCTTTTGTATTTTAAAACTTCTTCTTTCTCTAATTGTATTGCTTCTCTAATTAGCTCTAGAGGAATTTCATATTTTTCTGCTAACTCTTGTAGTTTTTCTTCCACTTTTCAATCTGATATTTTTAATTAAATTTGAACATAGATAGTTCCCCGCACCGGAGTAGTAGGGTGGGCAAATCTTTTAGTTATCTGAATTCAAGATCAATATGATGGGCAAAGAACACCATATTTATGCTTATTTCTCACTCAAGACTACCCAAAACTTTGTATAAATATCAATTAAATAGATATTAGCGTTTCAGTTTTCAACACCTACAGACTCAAATTATACCAGTAAATCAAATATTTTACTGGGAGTATTCAACCATACTCAAGGCAAAATTATAGATCAACTTTGTGCTTATTAATTATGACTATACTTTCATCTAAACACTTTACAGTCAGAAAAATACTGATATTTATCCGGGAAAGTTCATAACTAAGATACTAGAAATTAATTTAAGATCAGTAATTATATGATGGTTTCAATATTCCTCTGGAAAATATTGCCAATATCCACCTACCAAAAACAATAAAAAGCAGCATTTTTATTTCCTGGATTTTAAATCAGGTAGATGTTAATACGCCAATCTTTTGATGAATTTATTGGCCTATAAAAAACTAGGCTTCACTCTCAATGTAAAGGAATAATAAACCCATAACTACAATTGGCATTAACCAACAAACTACAGGAATTAAAATCCAAGGTAAGTAAGATGCCGCATAAGAACCAGTCATTTCAAATTCTCCTTAAATTACACAATTTAAAAATCGGTGGTGATTTAATTCAACTAAAATTTTAATTTTTTTTCAAAATTTTATCCTAATTATTCCACCTTTGTTAGAGCGGGGCGCAACTTTAAAAATCAGATTTACATCCAATTATTAAGAGGTATTTAGTTATTAACTAAGCCTCGAAAAAAAGAGTCTACAACAAACATCAAAGTTTTCCAGTAGGAAGAAAGCCACAACAGCTCCACTCATAGCACCGATGAAGAAACCACCAGTAAACTGACTCCAACCTTCAGAAGTTTTTAGTGGCTCTTCTCCTTCAGGGCTATTTCCTTGGAAAGAAACGATGCCATAAGCAGATAGACAAATAGTGGCAATCAGAATTAGAGCGATCGCAGAAATTAATCCTCCTAAGTTAGCAACTTCTGAATCACGTAATGGACCAAGCTTTGTCCAAGGACCAACAACAAAATAACCATGGGCCATGCCTACTTCTAGACCCCTGAGAATCGGAGCTCAACCATGACGGTAGATAGGTAAATTACCGATGAATGCTCTGGTAAAGTCAGAATCACTGATGGGAGTAGATAAATGACCTACGAAAGGATCTCTCCTTTATAGGGTTGAACGAATCCTGTATCTGTTGCTTCTAGCATACTTAATTATTCCTAAATCCTTAGAAGATATTAAGCTCATATTTTACGAGGTTGCTGCATTCTAGTCTCAAAATTGATTTTAAACTTTAAAAAAGTTAATCTAATCAGTTTTTTTATTGATTTTTCTTTTTTCAGGGGCGGGGGCATCAGCGAGGCTAAATCCGGTTATCATACATGTACTTTTTACAAAATCTCTTCTAATCCTTCTGCCCTCAGCATAAGTGCCTTCTGCCTTCCCGCCTATTAAAAAGCTTCTAACAAAACCGGATTTAGTATTATCTATGACTCCGATACCATTGGGCTAGTATCTTTGGAGATACCCCTAGTAAATAAGCAATAATAACTATTTGATTAATGAAAGTGGTTTTGAGTATTCCTAGTTTCTGCCACCTACGGCTAGAAGTTAATACTGGCCTTGATACAATTGCAATTCTGCCTCTTTTTTTTAACTGTCGAATTAATTCAAAATCTTCCATAATTGGTATTTCTGGGAAACCGCCAATTTCTTGAAATATTTTTGCTTCCAGAAAAAATCCTTGGTCTCCATAGGGCATTTGCAAATAACGCGATCGCCAATTAACTATTTTATGGACGATTTGTAAATTTCTTGTAGCTCCTCTAATACCTAATTCAAAGGCTCCTGCAACAATGTTCGGTTTCATTAAAGCTGCTATTAACAAACGATCAAAATTTAATGGTAAAAGGGTGTCTCCATGTAGAAATAAAAGAATATCTCCTGTTGCGACTTTTGCTCCACAATTCATCTGAATGGCACGACCAGGAAAAGAAGAAATAAGTTGGACATTTAAAGATTTAACAAGTTGAATTGTCCCATCATTACTGCCTCCATCAACCACAATTATTTCTATATCTTTTGCGGTTTGGACTGTTGAAATAGTTTGGGCGATCATACTAACTTCATTTAAAACGGGAATAATAATTGAAATAGAAGTCATTACTTTTTAAGTAAGGAATGGAGAATGTATATTTTTTCCCATGGAATCAGATCAAATTTAACAATAAATTATAATTGGATGTGTGTTGATTAATTTAAAATTCTAGTTTTTTGAGGTCTTCTGGAAGGTCAATATCAGAAAGTTGCGGTAAATAGTTAATAACTAAATTCAGACTTTGAGCGATCGCTACGGTTCGTGACAAAACTTCAGATGTTCCCCAATTAATTCCTTGAAACAGTTCGGGAATAATTTTTTTTAGGCCAATTAGATAATAACCACCATCTGTTGCTGGACCAATTATCACATCAGATTTAGTTACTTTTTCAAAAGCTTGTAACATAATTTCCAGAGTTAAACTAGGGCAATCTGTACCAATAATTACTACAGATTCCATGCCTCGATTAAAAGCTGCTTGAAATGCTCTGGCGATACGCTCGCCTAAATCTCCTGTACCTTGTTCTTGAAATGTTAAATCAGAGCCTAACCAATGATTCATTAATTGCCAATTGCCTCCTGCAAATCTGATTTCAACAGATAACGGTATCGAATTGAATAATTTCTTAGCTCTTGTGACAGTAATTTCTGTCATCTGACGTTGCAGAGCCGCTGCACCTTCTGCCCCCAAAGCAGGTATTAATCGTGTTTTTGTTTTTCCTGGTTCTGGATAGCGAGTAAAAATAATTAGCTGCTGATTATTCATTATGTTGCAATGTGCAGTGTAGTTAAGTATAAATATGCTATTGAATTTGAGTTAAATTATATAATAAATTAAGTAACTGGTAGTAATAACTAATAGCTAGAAAATAAGATAAGTAAGAAACAGTAAAAATGACAAGTAATCGAGAGAAATTGATCAAAATTGCGGTTGTTGGAGATGTTCATGGGCAATGGGAAGCAGAAGACGAAATCGCCCTCAAACATCTAGGAGTTGATTTAGTATTATTTGTGGGAGACTTTGGTAATGAAGCAATAGAAGTGGTGAAGGCGATTACTAATATTGATATTCCTAAAGCTACAGTTTTTGGTAATCACGACGCCTGGTATACAGCTACTGAGTGGGGCAGGCAGAAATGCCCTTACAACCAAATCCTAGAAGATAGAGTACAGCAACAAATAGATTTATTTGGGGAGGATCATGTCGGCTATAGTAAACGAGACTTTCCCAAGTTGGGGTTGACAGTAGTGGGAACTCGTCCTTTTAGTTGGGGAGGCCCAGAATGGAAATATGAAGATTTTTATCGGGAACGATTTGGAGTCAATAGTTTTGAAGAATCTACTAATCTAATAGTGAGAGCTGTGCAGAATGCTGTCTATGAAAATATAATTTTTCTAGGCCATAATGGTCCTACTGGCTTAGGAGATGCCCCAGAAGATCCAGTAGGACGTGACTGGAGACCTATGGGTGGAGATTTTGGTGATCCAGATTTTACGAACGCAATGGTACAAGCTCGTAATTTGGGCAAAAAGATTCCATTAGTTACTTTTGGCCATATGCACCACAAATTGCGACATACTCAAGAGCAGTTACGTAAGTGTGTGGATGTGGATGTTGAAGATACTTTGTATTTGAATGCAGCCAGTGTGCCACGTATTATTGAGGTTGATGCTGAGAAAAGACGGAATTTCTCTGTTGTATCTATGGAGGCAGGTATTGTATCTCAAGCTGCTTTAGTTTGGGTAGGTCAAGATTTGAGGGTAGTTTCTGAGGAAATTTTGTATAGCAAAACTAAATCTGTTGTTTAATATTCAAGAAGTGCTATAATAAACAATTGTCAGAATCAAGTGAAAGTCCCTATAGGTGGTCAAAATTTTCCATCTTAATTTGACCTTTGACTTTAATTATGGAGAGGTGGCAGAGTGGTCGAATGTGCTCGACTTGAAATCGAGTGAGGTGAAAGTCTCCGTGGGTTCGAATCCCACCCTCTCCGTTTTT
>JAJEAQ010000581.1 GCA_022822685.1 Trichodesmium sp. jk18x7bins.61 | reverse complement strand
GAGCGACTCAATAATACGTTACGCCAAAGGATTACTCCCTTGGTAAGAAAGACTCTCTCATTTTCCAAAAAGCTAGAAAATCACATTGGAGCGCTCTGGTATTGCACCATTATAATGCATCCTTACCTGTTTAGGACTACCCGCATTTTTTAGCCTTAAACTCTATATATAGAGTTTACTATCCCCAAATGCGTAAGTCCTGTTCTATACTCCAAGGCATAGACCAAAATTTAGCTGTGAGATGACTTGAGCGATTGCTTTGACTCAATAGAATCAAGATATACACAGAGGGAGGAAAACACTTCTGTATCAACTGAACTCCTATGGGAGTTGAAAATCCCTGGTTGTTGAAATCGGGCTACGTCAGGATTAGACCAGTATAATAGCATAATTATCTAAAACTATATGTAGTAGACGCTACCTGCCAGGATTTATCCCATGCTGACAACTTTCAGTGTGGGCTTTCTTCCGACGTCAGCGAAAACTACAAATCTATTTTTGCTTCTACTAATTCACCATGACGTTGCAACTGAAAACCCACCTTCTCACAAACTCGCTGCATAGCAGTATTCTCAGCTAAAATTGTCCCATTAATACACTCTAAATTCTCATCTCTACCAACCTGCACCAGTCGTAATAATAACTCTGTACCTAACCCCTGACGTTGATAGGGAGCGCTCACCAACATAGCAAACTCGGCCTCATTTACCCCATGTGACTTACTCAAGCGACCAGCTCCTAAAATCTCATGGCTTTCCGTCTCTGGATTCTTATAATCTGCTACCAATGCCATTTCCCGATCATAATCAATAAAGCAAATCCTAGTTAACCGTTCGTGAGCAATGCGCCGACTCAACTTGAGAAAGCTAAAATAACGCAAATAAACACTTTCCTCAGATCAGGTTTTGTGAAACTGAACTATCAATGGTTCATCCTCTGGGCGAATCGGGCGAATAATCACTTCAGCACCATTTCTCATTTGCCAAGGTTTAATATATTGAGTGGGATAGGGGCGAATAGCTGGCGATGGCAGTTGCTCTACACCCACACTCTTGTCATGGAGAACAACCCGCGCATCCAAAGCGATTAACCTTTCCGCAGAAGCTAGCAGAGGATTGATGTCAATTTCCTTAATCCAAGGTTGTTCTACCGCTAAGTGACTAAATCGCACCATCAGCTTTTCAAGTGCTGCCATATCAACAGTTTTGCACCCCCTTACTCCTTTTAGGGCTTGATAGATTTTTGTTTGTTCCATCATCCGGCCGGCCAGAGTTGTATTCAATGGTGGTAGCGCGATCGCTCGGTCTTTAAACACCTCTACCAACTGTCCACCTGTACCAAACAACAATACCAGGCCAAACTGTGGGTCAATACTGCTACCAATAATTAACTCATAGCCACGGTCTAAACTTAACATTGGTTGCACAGTCACCCCTAAGAAATGCTCTGCCCCCACTTTCTCAGTTACGGATGTTTGAATATTCTGATCTGCCCATTTCACTGCTTCTGCATCTTTTAGATTTAACTGCACGCCACCTACATCAGTTTTATGGGTAATTATCTCATAAAACAGTTTCAGCACCACTGGATAACCGATAGTATCAGCATGCTCCAATGCTTCCGCTTCAGTTTTCGCGACTAATGTCTGCACAATGGGAATACCATAAGCCGCCAAAACCTGTTTCGACTCAGACTCAGTGAGAATAGTTCGATCTGCATCCTGAGCTATTTTTATAATTTGCTCAACTATAGAACATTTTGGGCCTTTTTCCGGCTCTTGTGCTAGCACTGGTGTTTCATAAATACCTTGCAAGTTATAACTGTACTTCCACATCAAGTTAAATAAGCGTGCTGCTGCATCTGGATAACGATAAGTGGAGATACTAGCTCGATTGAGAATAGTTTCACCTGTAGTTACTTCATCCCCCCATCCAGCTTGCTAATACTGGTTTTTTGCCGTCTAGGCATAATGCTTCAACTGTTCAGCAGTTTGAGTGGGATCGGTCATAGCCTGCGGAGTTAAAATTACCAGCAGACCATCCGTATTAGGAAGGATCTTTGACAGCTACTTCCAGAGTTTTATGGTAGCGTTCTGGCGTGGCATCACCCAGAATATCAATAGGATTGCTATGACTCCAGTGAGTTGATAAAAATTCATTCATTTGAGTCACAGTTTCTTCCGCCAGTGGGGCAAGTTCACCACCATCGGCAATCATAGCATCAGTGGCTATAACTCCCAGCCTGCCTGCGTTGGTGATAATAGTCAGTTTAGATACTTTGGGAATCCGTGGCTGTTTTGCCATCACTTCTGCCATATCAAATAGTTCAGAAATGCGATTTACCCGCAACACTCCACAGCGACGGAATGCAGCATTGAGAACTTCATCACTACCCGTGAGGGAATCTGTGTGAGAAGCAGCAGCTTGGGCAGTTGCTTCAGCTTTACCAGCTTTGATCACAATTATTGGCTTTGTCAATCCTACTTCCCGGGCGGCAGATAGGAAAGAGCGTGCATTTCCTATCGATTCCATGTAAATCACAATACTTTTGGTACGGGGGTCGTCTCCTAGATAATAGATGAGGTCTCCCCAATCTACATCTAGCATAGAGCCGATGGAGATCAATGCACTGAAGCCCACATTTTCTGAGAAACTCCAGTCTAGAACAGCTGTACAAAATGCTCCACTCTGACTAATAAAACCAACATTGCCGGGGTTGGCTATGGTGCTAGCAAAGGTAGCATTAAGTCCACTATGGGGGATCATTACTCCTAAACAGTTAGGACCGATAATTCCCATCTTACCCCTAGCTGCTGTCATTATTTGATGTTCTAATTCTATACCTTCTGGTCCAATTTCTTTAAATCTGGCTGAGATAATAATAGAACATCCGTTCCGCTGCGCGATCGCACCTTTGATGCTTACTGCTACACAATCTCGAACAACATTAGGGACCATTGGTGCAGATATAACAATAATTGCTAAGTCTATTGGTTCTGGTATTGCTTTAATATTAGGATAAGCTGGTATTTCTAGTACACTATGACGCTTTGGATTTACTGGAAAGATTGTACCCCCAAAGGGATTGCTGAGTAGATTCCAGAGAATTGTCCGACCAACACTACCAACCCTATCTGTGGCACCAATTACGGCCACATTGTTGGGGACAAATATTGAGGTTAGGGGTTGTCGCTCTGCTCTGAGAATATCATAAGTTGGAGCTGTTGTTTTTTGACGTGTTTGTATCATTTTGATTTCCTCTTTTTTCAAATTAATTGTTGTTACTTGTTCACCAACTTCATAATGCTTATAGGTTATATACTTGTCTAGGTGTTCAATTTGTACAAAAGTTAAATTAATATAAAAAATGCTCTTGCCTACTACTGTATAAAATACTTTTTTGATCTGATTAAAAACTCTTTGTATTCTATCAACTGCAATTGATTAAATCAAATGATTTAGAATTAAAGTATTGTTATATTTTTTTTGGCGTTCTAATACTATTTTACTTTTATTTTGTTACAAAAATGGGATTAGATATGAACCGAATAGAGATTTTAAGTAATTGAGA
>JAJEAQ010000729.1 GCA_022822685.1 Trichodesmium sp. jk18x7bins.61 | reverse complement strand
TTTAGCTCTTGGTTGAGTTGATTTGTGATGTTCTTTTTTGTGGAAGTTTTAAGAGATTCGGGCTGTTTCTGTTTGGGTTCTACATGGGGTGGCTCATGCTACTGGTTCTACATGGGGGAGGCTCTTAGGGAAGTTGGTTCTTTTCTATTGCTGTTTCTGTTGTCTTTTTTGCTTCTGAGGGTGGGGCTTTGATTGTTCTGGGTTTGTTGATGGATTGGGTTTTGTGTTGAGATGATGTGGGTTTGATTTTGTTGTGTTAATTGCTGTTTTTGAGGTGGTTGAGGCATTTCTTTCCTGGGGAGGGATGGTGATTTTTTTCTGGGGTGGGCTCTATGTTTTCGGGAATGACAAATCTGGGAATTGTTCACTGGCTGTTTTGGTTGTAGCTTGTGGGGGATAATGGGGCAATTTTCTGGGTGATGCAGTTTTAGCTAAAGCTATATGGGTGATTGATGGGATTCTGTGTGTTTTTTTTCTATTTCTGTTGAGACTGCTGGTTGATTTTTTTTAGCTTTTGGTGATGAGGTTGTGTCTTTCTATTTCTGTTGCTGAATGGGTGTGATCTGCTGTTCTTTTGATGGGTTATTCTATGTTGAGCCTGTCGCCGACCTGAAAGGTGTCCCATTTCAGATGATCAGTCGCCTCCCCCGGGAGGAGCTTTCTTAGGTCGCGCGACAGGCTCAACGCTTTTAGCTAAAGCTACATGTTTCGTGGCGACCTGAACAGGGAGCCGACAGGCTCAACAAGTCGCGCTCAATAGATTGAGTTTCAGGAATAATAATTAAACATTTATAAACCTTTAGCATTGCAAATATGTGCTAAACCTATTCCTGTATTACCAGCAGTTCCTTCCACCACTGTTCCACCTGGTTTCAATAAACTCTTTTTTCTACATCTTTTATAATATAAAGCGCTGCCCTATCTTTCACTGAACCACCAGGATTCAGAAATCCTGCTTTGCCTAAAATTTCACATCCTGTTTCTTCGCTAAAGCTATTTAATCTAATTAATGGTGTATTCCCAATAGTACCGACAAAGCCTTGTTTAATATCCATTTTTTATCAATCTACATATCTACACAAAGTTATTTTACCAAACCTTCTGCATCTTTAAAACAAATCCTGGCAATATTGGTTCCCCGCTCACAATTTCAGGATTTTCTAAACATTCAGTTAGTATTCCTGGACGATAAATATAAACTTTTCTCTGTTTTATATCAATTAACCAACCCAGTTTAACTCCCGGCTCTGCCATATATTCTGTCATTTTTTCTTGGAGGATTTTCAGATTGTCTGAAGGTGACATTAATTCCAATACAAAGTCTGGGCAAATCGGAGCAAATTTTTGTTTTTCTTCTGTAGATAAAGCATTCCATCTTTCTAATTTGAGCCAAGCAGCATCAGGAGATTTTTTAGCTCCTGTCGAAAGAGTAAATCCTGTACTAGAATCAAAGGCAATACCAGAGCCTTCTTTTTCTGCCCAAAAATAAATACAATTGTGCTGCTAAACAGAGATTGCGGTTGCCTGTTTCTGAGCCAGTAGGAGACATAATGAATAATTCTCCAGATTTATTAGTTTCTATCCTTAAATCCTGATTAATTTGACAGAAATCAAAAAAACTGTTCATCTGTCATTTTTAAATCTGGAGGCATTGGCAAAATCATCGGTTCGTCAAGCATTATTTATTTCCATCCTCAAAATAATTAAGGATTAAAAATTCCACTCAAATTCTTAATCCTTAATTAAATTATATATTTACTTATTGGGTTGAGGAGTCATCCGCAAATATGGCTTAACTTCCGTGTAACCTTGAGGGAATTTTTCTTTCAATACTTCAGGATCTTTCAAAGAATGAACAATTACACAATCATCTCCATCTTTCCAATTTGCAGGGGTAGCAACTTGATGATTATCTGTTAGTTGTAAAGAGTCAATTACCCGGATAATTTCGTCAAAGTTACGACCTGTGCTAGCAGGATAAGCAATAGAAAGGCGGAGTTTTTTATGGGGATCGATAATAAAAACAGTACGAACTGTCAGACTATTTAAGGAGTTAGGATGGATCATATCATACAGTTCTGATACCTTTTTATCCCCATCTGCCAGAATAGGATAATTAACAGTTGTACTTTGAGTTTCGTTAATATCACCAATCCAACCTTTGTGAGATTCTACATCATCTACACTCAGGGCAATAACTTTGACACCACGTTTGTCAAATTCAAGCTTAAGTTTGGCAACTGTGCCTAATTCTGTTGTGCAAACTGGAGTATAGTCAGCAGGGTGGGAGAATAGCACTACCCAACTATCACCAGCCCATTCATAAAAATTGATTTCCCCTTCAGAAGAAGCTTGAGTAAAGTCGGGTACAGTATCACCTAATCTTAGGGCCATACGTTAATTTCCTATATTGTTCACTGTAAACAATTATCTATAATCTCGTCCTATCATGATTTTGTCTTTTAAGGTTGTTTATTCTTAAGAATTAAATTCAAAATGGATTAAATTAGGTTAAGTTAAAATTTAAGTCGTTTTTGTTATTGAGTGACTAACTGTGTTTCAACTTGTTTATTTTGTAATTCATGCTATACAGCCGTTTTTAGTTCCTCTGTGCTTTATATTGGCTTGGGGATTGATAATTTTGACAGCTTGGAGTATAGGCGCGATCGCTGATTCAGTCCGCAGAGCTAAACAAATGCACGAAATTCCATGTGCGAATTGTCTGTTTTTCACCAGGGATTATCATCTAAAATGTCCTGTACAACCGAAAGTAGCTCTTTACAGAAAAAGCAATTAATTGTATTGACTACAAACCTAAATTTGTTAGCTAGTACGATAAATTTAACTCCCATTCAGAGGAGTAGGGCAGTAGGAATAATTAATAAAAAATCAAGCTCATCTGAGTAGTAGTATTGCACCCATCCCTACCCATTTTTTTTATCCTTGCTCAATATCTAACAAAACTTTTAAAACTCCTTTCTGCTTTGCATGTTCAAAAGCAACTATTCCTGCTTGTAGGGGGTAATGAGCATGTATTAATGGCTTGACATTAATCTTCTGTTGTGATATAAGTTCTAATGCTGGTGCCAAAGGTCCGCAACGAGAACCAATGAGAGTAATTTCATCTACTACAAGAGATGAAACATCTAAGCTGAGAGTCCCTGCGTAAGTACTTTTGAGAACTAAAATACCACGGGGGCGAAGGGCGCGACGAGCGATCGCAAATCCTTCTGGGTTGCCTGTACATTCGACTGAAATATCAAAAGCTCCTGCCGTAACTGCATCAGCAAACCCAGTTTTAATACCCCGCTCCTCTAAATTTGCCAATTTTTCCCGATGACGACCAATAACTAATAACTCACAATCAGTTAAAGCCAGTGTTTGTGCCACCAATTGTCCAAGTTTGCCATCCCCTACTACTAAAACTTTATCTACTGGGCAGATTTGTATCTGTTGCTGAATTTCTAATGCTGCTGCCACTGGCTCAGTAAATGTAGCTTCATCGGTTGAGACACTATCGGGTACAACATGGAGATTTTGTACTGGCAAAGTGAGATATTCAGCAAAAGCACCATTGCGGTTGACTATTCCTAAAACACTCCGATTTTCACAGTGGGTAGGTTGATGACTCAGGCAAAAGCGACAATTACCACAAGCAGCATTAATTTCTCCTACTACTCGTTGATTGAGTAAATGTTCCGGCCCTTGTTCTATCACACCAACAAATTCATGGCCTAATATACCTTTGTATGGGTAGTAACCTCTAATAATTTCTAGGTCTGTGTTACAGATACCAGCACGCAATACACGGACAAGTGCTTCTCCAGACGCGGGTTTTGGTGTATAGATGTCGTCGCGGAGTTGTAGTTGTTGGTTTTCTAGCCAGATTCCCTTCATTCTTCTATTTTTTTGTTAAGTTTGCTTGATTTAACTTTACGAGAAAATTTGTGATAGATTATGAGAAAATTTCACATAAAATAACAATATCAACTAAAAAAACTAAGGTAAAAACAAATGAGTGGATTTATCGGAGCATTTTTTGGACTGTTTGGTGGTAAAAAAAAGCCAATAATCAACCACAAGAAGCTTTCTTCCTAGATTCAGATACCTCAAAGAGTCTAGGTAATATGGACTATATGCGGACTGCTAAGTCTATTAAGAGGAGCTTTCCGAAGGCTACAGGTAAACTAAACCTAGTAACTGGAGAGGTAGAAGACTTTATTTTTTCTATGGAAAAAAGAGCAGGTGTAGTAGCACCCAAAACTGTTTCTTCCACCTCCACTGCTACTACATCCTCTTCTACTTCTTCTACATTTCAGCCCACCATCATAACACCTCGTCGTACTGTAGAATCTGGTATGGATACGTTTCGTAACATGGCTCGCGATATCAAAAAGAAGAGATAATTAGCTTTGCTACATTGAAAGTAGAATTGATCTGACTTCGCGAGTTACCCCACACTTAAATTTTCAGTGTGAGATTAATTCTGGATTTAGCACAAATCAAATAGGTTTTTGTGTAGTTAGTCGTAACTAATAACCTCTTGCCATTCCCACAAAACTGGTAGAGGAATTTTAGTTTTTGTTGGTTGCTTAGTTTTTTAAATGAACAGGTGGAAATTTTGCCGATGGGATCTATACCTAGCGATCGCCCATAGCGCCAAGATTTTACTGGTCTATAAACTGATATAAATTCATTGCTTGATGCTTCAACCATTTTCTGGTAGTGCATCAGCCTAGTGTGGGATAAGTATCAAGTCATTCCATAACCAAGGATCCCTCGCCAAACCAGCCCGGTAGTGCTGCTGTATTGTCCTTACGACTATGAACCCAAATCCAATTGAAATAGGCTCGCGCTAATCTCACTATTACCAAGAACTGCTCCCAAACCTGAGCAAATTTATTCTGTCGGCGATGCCCGAGTCTGGTTTGTTGTCTGACAATTCCATTCGTTCCCTCCAATTGCTGTGTCTTTACTTTACCCATAATATGCTTAATTTCAGGGGGCATAACTCGTTCATCTCCACCCCAATCATCGGTATGCCATTGTCTACAGTTAGTTTTACCTTCTGTGTTAACTAATAGTTCTTCCAGGAATTAGTCAGTATGTTTACCAACCCTTGCCGTTAGAATCAATCCACTTGATGATGCTTGAGTCATACCAATCCCACACACCTTTGAGCAATTCATTCGACTGGCAGTGCTTTTGTTTTCTTTTGGACAAATGACTAAAATTCATCTCCACTGATTTGTGAGGTTTCCATATTTTGTACTAGGCCATTATGAATCATTTGTCCTTTTTCAGAGGCAGCTCTCACCAAATTCACTACCGTATTATAGGCCTGATTTGCCGTACGACTAATTCCTCTTAAACTACTACCCTCAACATGAAGCCCAGGAACCATGGGCATTTTTTCTGGTTCAATTTTTCGACGATAGTGTAGAGTGTCAAAAGTTTCAGTGAAAGTTTGTTGGCATTCGGGACAATAGTACCGTTGAGTTCCTTTACTTGTTTTTCCATGCTTATGAAGCTCTCTGATGACCACAGAGAGGACATTCCATGCTCATTTCAACTATTTGGGGACAATGTTCATATTACCATTTCCACACTTTCTTGATGCACTACTAAAAAAAATTAACTAGCGTTGAGCCTGTCGCCGACATGAAAAGTGGAGCTTTGCATCAGCGATCGCCTAATTTGCCATGCGCCATATCTAGTGGCCATATATAGTATCTTTGCGTAAGTCCTGTAAATTTTGTATCATTGAAATGATGTAATGTGGGAACAGGAGTCTTAAATGTTTCATATACAAGTACCAAATAAAACAACACCAATTCAGTTAGCAAAGTCAAAAAATCAGACAGTTAATACACCAATAGTACAGGAAGAAGCAGTTAATCAGAAACCACCAAGTATGGAATTTAAAAGCATATTTGATTTGTAGCAGGTCTGGTTAAAAGCTCATAAAACTAAGAATGATGCTTCCGTTGTTCAATGTATGGATAGAGCAGGTAAAAAAGATTTTGGACAACCTAAACCTAAAGATGAGGAGTCTGATACTTCTACGATTCAGAAATCACCGAAAAATGAAATAGCCGGTGAAGAGCCTTTGAAAAACAACATTTTAGCACCAGAAAATAAGCAGGATTTAATATATGGGATTGCACCATATAGAGATTTAACATTAGATCGGCTAGAACAAGAAGCTCAAAACCTTCGGATAGACATAAAAGACAGGATAATGATAATAGACGACTATAATGGTGAAGTGGGTATTTATGCCGCGGTTCAGGAAGGGGACATTTACGCAATATATAGCCTCAGAAAGGCTTTAGAAGATCCTGAAAACTGGAGAACATATTTGCCCGCTTCACAGCATGATTATCCAAAGCCAGGAGACACAAATATCTCAAATGAACAAAAATGGATGAAATTACTTGTGGAGAATAAAGAGAAAATAGGTCTATGGGATTTAGGCGATAAAGAAAAAGGCATAGAAAGGATCAAATCTAAACGAAGGTTTGAAAAGAATCTAAATAAGGATGATTTTAAATATTTAAAAGATTTTCCAGATTTAGAGGAAGAAAATTTGATAAAAAGCAGGTTGCATGATTTATTAAGTCATGGAACAAATGAGAAAGAAGCAGAGGAATCATTTGAGAAAAACACAAAACTTCCACGGAGATACAAAGAATGGATCGAGGGCGTTATATTATTCTGGATAAAACGAGCGTTTTTTCGACGGACAAGCAAGCTAGGAATTGACTTTGCAACAAGTAAATCAAGATTAAACGCGAGGATACATTTCAACCTAACCTCAAGTACGAAAAAAGAGGATGGAACACGGGAAGATAGGTTATGGGGGTTAGAGGATGATGTTCAAAAAGATGAAGGTGTGAGAAAGATAAGCGAAAGTGAGTTGCGGTATGCAAACAGGCTACTAGAAAAGCATAAAGGAGAACAAGACTTTGAAAAACGCATATTGAAGTATAGTGAATATAAAAAACTCCTCAAAGATAAAGAACCTATTGCCCATAGTGATAGTGAAGATGAAGAACTTTTCTACTCCGCAAATGAGGAACCTATTGCCCATAGTGATAGTGAAGATGAAGAACTTTTCTACTCCGTACAGTTAATATGAAATCCTTCTGTCATTGATTTCTTTGAGCATTCTCTGGTGGCGATCGCTCTAGATGATGATCACTTATCAAGTCTTTCTCTGATTCCTACATCTCATACCTGAATCCTTACTGAAAATCTGTTTCAATCCCTCATAGGGATTAAGAGGAGTTGCAACCCAGACAACTTTTAGCTTCCATCGGGATTCATCCCGGCGTCAACCATTAGGTGTGGCCTGATTTTCAATATACTTTCCATAAAGGATAGAATCCCACAAGCAATAATCAAAAACATACGCTTAACCAGAATGGGAAACAGTATCCTCACCCGAATCCTATGGTTTCCATCCAGGAACAAGTTGTCATGACGCCATTGAACAATGTTTCAATAGGCTACAAAAAGGACGTGACACATGGGTTCTAGACACAGATATCAAAGGCGGATTCCATAACATTGCTCATGAAACCATCCTCAACAAGATCGGAACCATACCAGACAGAGAAACCATCAAAGGATAGTTAAAAGCCAGATTTAGAACGACAAAGGGAGAGCAGGTACCCCACAAGGTAGTGTGATGAGCAAATTATTAACAAATGGCTCCCCGGGTAGGAAAAACATATAAAAAAAAGAAAAAAACCCAAAGCCAGGCCTCATCAGCTATTTGGATTTGAGAGCACAGCTAAAGACAAGGAAACTGATGAGGAGACATTAATCCAGATTAAACAATAGTTATCAACAACAGGACTCTCAATCAGTACTGAGAAAACCAGGAGCGTTCAGAGCAATGACGGGGA
Organism: Trichodesmium sp. jk18x7bins.61; assembly: GCA_022822685.1. GTDB lineage: Bacteria > Cyanobacteriota > Cyanobacteriia > Cyanobacteriales > Microcoleaceae > JAJEAQ01. The sequence continues at coordinate 58 of JAJEAQ010000729.1, read as the reverse complement.
TTCAACTTTTTAGGGTTTAATCTTCCCCATGACAACAGTAAATTATTAATCAAACCTC
>JAJEAQ010000423.1 GCA_022822685.1 Trichodesmium sp. jk18x7bins.61 | reverse complement strand
AGAAAAGAATCTACAAAGCGTTACGGCGCAAGAAAAACTAGCTAGGAGGAGCCGGATGAGGGGGAACTCTCATGTCCGGTTTTGAAGGAGAGTTTGAGGTAGTGATACCTCATTCGACTCTAACAAAGTTGTAAAATGTCGTAGACCTAAATCTGTAGGGGCTTGTATTCAACCAGGGCAATATAGCACAGAGAGTTTTCTCTTTAATTATACCTAGCTACTTATGATCCAATTAAAATGTGAAACCATTGATTTTCATGCTTTTCATTTTTGAGTCTTGATTTATTTGCTTAAATTTTAAATTGATTTAGGTGTGGGTAATTATGATATAGTTTGGACTTGAATATCTGGGATTTTCTCATTCGTAAAAAACTTTTAATTGAATAATCATAAATTTGACAATACATTTGTAACACTATTTGAAATATTTTCTAGAATACCTGCCTCGTAGCCCATTCTTGGCTTTAATTGGATATAAAAAAAAATATGTTAAAGTAAACTAGATCGTTGATAAATATAGCTGGCAGGATTAAGTAAAGAACCAATGGCAACTGAAACTATTGTTTTATTATCGAAAAGAGAAATAGAAAAAATGCGTCGGGCAGGGCGCTTGGCAGCCAAATTACTACACCATCTTGAACCTCTTGTCAAGCCAGGAGTCACCACCTTGGAATTAGACGAAGAAGCAGAACGTTGGACACAAGCTCATGATGCTCGTAGTGCTCCTCTTGGTTATCATGGCTTTCCTAAATCTATTTGCACCAGTATTAATGAGGTAATTTGTCACGGTATTCCTAAGGAAAAACAGGTCTTAAAAGAAGGTGATATTATCAATATTGATGTCACTCCAATTCTTGATGGTTATCATGGTGATACTTCTAAGACTTTTTTTGTGGGTGAATCTTCTCCTGTAGCTAAAAAATTAGTTGAAGTTACGGAAAAATGTATGTATTTAGGGATTGCTGAAGTTAAACCGGGAAATCGGATTGGGGATATAGGAGCTGCTATTCAAGAATATGCTGAATCAAACGGTTTTTCAGTGGTTAGAGATTTTGTTGGTCATGGTGTGAGCAATATTTTCCACACTGCACCACAGATTCCTCATTACGGGATTAGAGGAAAAGGAAAAAAGTTGCGGACTGGAATGGTGTTTACGATTGAACCGATGATTAATGAGGGAACTTGGGAAGCAAGGATGCTTGACGATGGTTGGACTGCCGTGACTAAAGATGGCAAACTATCAGCACAGTTTGAGCATACTGTTGCCGTAACTGAGACTGGGGTTGAAATCTTGACTCAGTATGATGGAGAGTATAAATAGCTTAGGTGACTCCGAGAAAAATTTGGAATTTGGTAGTCTATAATTAGTTATACTTCAGCAATCCCCCACTAATTGCTCCCTTCAACTCCAGTTGCCTTCAAGTTTCTGTTGGGTGAAGCGACAGCGCCACCCTACCTACTATATAGTAACTTCTCAAGGAAGGAAACTCAACAAATATATCAATAAACTCACCCGTATTACCATCACAACGAACTATACTACCAGTGCCAGTGTTGCTAGTATAAAGATTACCATCCGGCCAGAAACCTAACCCTCTTGGAGTAATGTTTCCTCAGTTGCTTTTTCGCGATCGCGAAAAAGCAATTCAGCTTTAAATCTACCAGTGAATTTTCCCAAATTTTTTTGATGAGGTTTCTCACCGATATTAATATTGCGGGTGCGGGCAGGTATCCTGCCCGACAGGATGAATAATTTATTTCTTAGAAATCCCTAAATCCCCATGCAATTCCTGCTGCTGACTCCTATTTATTATATTTCATATAAAATATTTAGTTAGTGCTTTGTCTGCTTAATGGGTGAAGTGTTGATTATGTGATGGTTTCGCTCACGTACTGGAGTAAGATGCTATCACTACCCAACAATCGAATCTTGCAGAATATCACTGACTACTAAATATATTTTATTTTATATGTGGAAACCAGAAATCTTAGCTCCAGCGAAAAATCTCGAACGGTTAAAAGTTGCTGTTACTTATGGTGCAGATGCTGTTTATGTAGGAGGGCAAAAATATGGTCTGCGGACTAGAGCAGATAATTTGAGCGATTACGAGCTAGAAAATGGGGTCAGATTTGCTCACCAAAGTGATGCTAAAGTTTATATTACTCTGAATGCTTTTCTTCATGATGACGATTTTGAGGGATTGACAGAATATTGCCAGTTTCTTGAATCCATTGGCGTAGATGGAGTTATTGTCTCCGATTTGGGGGTTTTGCGGGCTGTGAAAAATAGTTCTCATCTTGACATTCACCTCTCGACTCAGGCATCTTGTCTGAATTCTTATGCAGGGCAACTCTGGAAGGAGTTTGGTGTGAAGCGTCTAATCGTGGGGCGAGAAGTTAGTGTTGCTGAGGGTGGATTGATTCGCGAACAAACTGGCATTGATGTGGAAATGTTTATTCATGGTGCGATGTGTATGGCTTATTCTGGTCATTGCACAATTTCTAATTTTACTGCAGGCCGAGACTCTAATCGTGGTGGATGTATTCAATCATGTCGATTTCCTTATCAGTTGGAGACATCGACGAGGCAGAATCAACCAATAACTTTTATGTCATCTAAGGATTTATGGGGTATCGAGCAAATTGGAGCATTCTTTGAACATCAAATCTGCTCTCTGAAAATAGAGGGGCGGATGAAATCATCGTTTTATGTGGCAATGGCCTGTAAAGCTTATCGTCAAGCAATTGATGCTTATGCTTCAGGAAAGTTAACTCCGGCTTTAGTCACTCAGATTGCTGCTGAGTTAGAATCTGTTCCTCACCGTGATTATTCTTCTGGCTCGTTGGCAATGCCTGCGGGAAATGATTCTGTGTATAAGCAGTTAGAAAGTAGTAGGGGAACTCACGAATATCTCGGTATTGTGATCGAGACAACGCCCAAAAATATTGTTTTGCAGTTAGTTGAGTATCTGGCAGTGGGAGATGAAATAGAGATTATTCCTGTGCATGGGGAAATAGTCAGGTGGCAAGTGAGTCAGCTTGTTTCTGTGGTGGGCGATCGCCAGGAAAAAATGTCGGCTGGTAATGTTGTTTGTATTCCTAAAATTGCAGCACCAAACATCTTGAATCATGTTGCGAAATTGAATATAGTTAGGGTGGCACCATCTCAAGTACAAATTTGACTCTGGCCTAATTGAACCTATGTGCAATGCCGGCCGATTGGAGATCAAAAGCCATAAAAATTGATGATTTGTGTATCGTTATCTATTTTAATTTGAGTTTGGCCATTGGTTTAACTAGCAATTCTGAATTCAGCCAGCTATGAATTCAGAATTGTTGACATACTCACTCCGTGGCGCTGACGCGACAACGCGGGATTCTTCTTGAGCCTGTCGGCTCCCTGTTTCGTGGCGACCTGAACATGTGGCGAGGTGGCTCAACATGTGGCGAGGTGGCTCAACCGACAAATTGTCGAGCGCGGTATGAGCTGAGGTGATATTTAAACCCTGTGTGGACAGCAATCCTATCTTCTGGATTAGGAGTGCGCTCATTATAGTCACGCGAGAGTTCTTGACCACATTTCTCACAAGAATGCCATTCATGTCGGTTACAGGCTCAACGTTGAGCCTGTAACCGACATGAAACAGGACTTTTACAAATTCACCGTCACTGGTGACAGTATATAAGACCTCGCCCGTAAGGGCGGAGTTTAAATAAATCAATCCTAGCTCAATACAAGCATAAATTGTTCTCGGTAGGCTGTATCTCTACATCCTCTATAGGCACAGATTCTATTTCATCATTGAAACAAATATACCACCCATCTGCTTCACATATAACTGTGAGGT
>JAJEAQ010000716.1 GCA_022822685.1 Trichodesmium sp. jk18x7bins.61 | reverse complement strand
AGCGATCATCAAGTAATTGTAGGCGTAGGATGGGTGAGGCAGAAATATTTCCTTGTACTCACCAGAATTTTATTTGTCTGCTGTCACCCATTAGGATTAAATATCCTAGCTACCTTAGTATTTGGTTGACAAATAGTCTCTTATAAAATAGTTTCCATGCCTCAACCCTACCTACTCTACTATGAAACCAACATTTATGAATCAAAATCAAATTACCTACTTATCTCATACAGAACTAAATGACTTAGAAGTATGGTTAATTTTAATTGAGCTTGATTTAGTGATTAATGAAATGGAATATTTGACAGAAGATGATTGGTTTCCTCTGTGTGATGAGATTGAAACGGGAGAAATTTATCGGAGCTGGTTTCTCTGGCCAGAGCAAGAAGTTACTCCAGGATGGGAAGGTTACGATCATATTATTAACAAACGAATTATCAGTAGTAACTTAACTCGATTAAAATCCTATATTGATGAAATAAAAAATCTGAGAAACTGAGAGTTAAATAATTAGATAGGAAAAAAACTAGAAGGAAGAAGATAAATTGGAATTGAAGCAGGCAGAGAGCAGAAGGAAGTAATGAGCGGGGAATTTAGATTGACTGCTAATTTAAGACCATCAAAAGTGAAAAACCCTATCAATTTATGGAGGTAATTAATATGACAGGTACTGATTTTGCCCAAAAACTCCACCTGAGAGCAACAGCTATTAACTTAGCTCACTGTTGTGCTGCTGCTGTTACTGTTTCTAGTGGCGCAGCTAATCACAAAAATCATGGATGGAGCACAGAGGGTTTATCGGGATGCTCTAGTATACACAGTCACAAATCAAACTACAGACATTATGGAAGCTACTCTCAAAGCTTTGGGTTGTAGGTTTTAACTACATAACATTTAATTATAATTGTACTCATCGTCTGATTCTGTAACTAAGCTACCTAGTGCTGCTACGCGGCAGTTAAAAGCGCGAAGCGTTATCTTTACCAGAGTTCTTCTTTTGGGATTTTTCCTGGATACTCCGGCTTCATGAAACAGATCATAGTAACTTGATTTGGCCACAAATGTCTCATTCAACTTGGAGGCCATGTAGCATTCTAATTGATTAAGATTCCAAGTATTATTATTCTTCAACACCAAAAGAAAAACCGGTTTTTCTTTTGGTGTTAGATACCCTTTTGAGCCTTTATGGCCTAGCTTTAACCCCTTGACTCCATCAAGCACAAATGCTGGCTTCCATTTACTAATAAATCCAGAGCATACTTGTAAAATCTTCATAATTTCCCTATGTGGAGCACCTCTAATAGTCATCCTTACTGCTCAGGCTCGTTTTAATTCTCTGGGCTCTGGATTAGACTCAATAAAAGCATCTAGTTCTTCCATCTATAAGTCCACTAACTTCTCGATCAGTTTCTCACATATGATTCCTGATTGCTATAGTAATTTAACTGGTTGATTTTTCCCTTTATATTTTTTTTAGTAATTTTCCATAAACTGCAAATATAAAATAATGATCAATACTGGTACTTTTTCAGCGTTTCCTATCAATTAAACCATTGATTTTATGGGAAATAATAAACGAATAAAGTCTTTATAATTATTGTTACATCTATAATAATTTGCTTAAATATTGGGGAGCTCACACCTATAATATCTCGTAATTACTATTGTGATTTTCCTTTGTCTAATCAAGGAATACCAATCTACATTTATAATCCTTTTATCCATACAGATATTCTAGTTCCAGTTAGCAATATTTTTTTTTATTTGGAACAACATTTAAACTTAAAATTAATAGCTAACCCATCAAATCCCAGATAATTTATGGGATTTGGCGTAGGTGATCAAGCTTGTTCTCTAGAAAGTTATAATGTCCCATTATTTCTAATTGCTACAACTTTTCTGGCATTATTCATACCAACACCTGTTGCAATGCGGGTATTAGCCTATCGAAATATTCCTGAACAATATGAAATTAAGTGTGTTATAATAAGCAAATCTAATTGCCTGCGACTGATGGAATTTATCGATGATTCTTTCCAATTGAATGCCCAAGGTAATGAAATAAATCTGACCATAGACCCTAGTTATGGAGGCGGTTTTTATGTGGCAAAAGGTAGTTATTCGATTGTAAGAAATTGTAATGATTGGACAGCAAAAGCTCTGAGATTAGCAGGAGTAAATACTCCTATATGGTCAACGCTTTCTAGTTCAATTATGTATCATATTAACAGAGGGTGTAATTGTTGACAGAAATAGTAGTTTTGAATACAAAATATCTTGTATATGAATATCATTCCCGCGATCGATATATTAGGTGGACGTTGTGTGCGATTGTTTCAAGGAGATTATAAGCTAACAGAAGTTTTCAATGATAACCCGGTTGATGTAGCAAAAAAGTGGATAGAGTCAGGGGCAAGTAAGCTACATTTGGTAGATCTAGATGGTGCAAAAGAAGGTAAACCTGTAAATCACGAGACAATAAAAGCGATCATTAAAGCAGTAGATGTACCCGTACAAGTAGGTGGTGGATTACGTAACTATTCTGCTGTGGCTAGTGTTCTTGCTCTCGGCGTGCAGCATGCTATTATAGGTACTGTTGCGGTCGAACGACCTCAGTTAATTTCTCACCTCTGCCAAGAATTTCCTGGTCAAATCATGGTTGGTATTGATGCCAGAGATGGTAAAGTCGCTACCAAAGGTTGGTTAGACACTTCAGAAATATTAGCTACTGACCTCGCTCGGCAAATGGCTAAATTAAAAGTTGCAACGATCGTTTACACTGACATTCACCGAGATGGCACTCTCAATGGGCCAAATATAGAAGCCTTAAGGGAATTAGCTACTGCAATTAATATTCCTGTGATTGCTTCTGGTGGTGTTAGTTCAATTACAGATCTGTTAAGTTTACTAGCATTAGAACCCATTGGTGTTGAAGGTGCAATTATTGGTCGTGCTTTATATACTGGCGACATTAGTATTACAGAAGCAAATCAAGCTGTAGGTCAAGGTCGTTGGCAAGATGTCATTCCAGATTTAGGATATTCTACATTTGCCTAAATTGCTGTGGAAGAACCTGAAACCGAAAATTATGTAGATTTTTGTTGGGTTCCCCTTACGGGATATTGCTACACTGGCGCTTAACCCAAGCTACAGTGTTTTATATTATGGTAAATCAGCGTGATATTTGCCCACCCTACTACTCTAGATATAAGGTGGGCAAATATGGCGTTGGTAACTTGAAAGATGATTATCTTTTAGTAGAAACAGCCATGATACCAATTCTGTCTGAAGTTGGACCAAAAATTATCCCCCCGGCGCCCTCCTGGGAAAGGGGGGAACTAAATGATGCTGCGCTTTTTGTTTGATCGGGGGGAAACACATAGTTAGTTCACTACTTAGTAAAAAAAAGTATTACTAACGATTGTTAAGTATTTGGGGTTAATTCTGTTAAAGTTTCATCTCTTTATTTACTAACGCCGGATTTTTTATGTACTTCACCAGATAGAGAATTGCTATAAAAGTATAAGAATATTTTTTTTAAAAGATTGTGAGTTCAGAAAACCTAAAGTTATTTGAAACGGAATATAAAGCTGGTAGACAGACCTTTGAGCGTGGCCAATATGCTAAATCAGTGCAGCATTTAGAAAATGCTAGAGAAAATATCGATCTTAATTCCCGATTAGGAGGAGAGCTACAAATCTGGTTAGTGACAACATATCAAGCAACGGGTAAAATTCAACAAGCAACAGTCCTTTGTAAACAACTAACTCGCCACCCTCGTTTACAAACTCGTCAACAAGCAAAACGTATATTAGTCATTCTAGAGGCGCCTGTACTGAGAACTCGACCAGAATGGCTCACCCAAATTCCCGACTTAGGAGCAATATCAGAAAATGATGCCCTAGAGGGTAGAGGTAGGGATATAGTTGCCCAAGTTAAGTCATCTCCACCGCAGCCAAAAACTCCTCAGTTAGAAGTTGTCGATCCTAGCAAAGTCAATACAAAAAATAATCAATTTGTTTGGGTAGCATTAATATTAGTAATTCTGACTTTGAGTGGGTTATTTTGGTTAAGTTAATTTATCCTAGTTCGTAGTTGCGCTTTAGCGCCCACCAATTTCAGGAACTTCTAAATAAAAAATATCCCAAATTTTTACATACAGGGCTTCCTCACATCTTCCATATTTTGGGAGCAGGCAGGATGCCCACCCCACAGTTGGGATAATTTATTTCTCAGAAATCCCTAAACCTAAATATCCAGATCAGTAATCTTCAATTTCGGCCCATAAGTTTCAATAAACTCACGCCGAGGAGCAACCCGATCGCCCATCAAGACTGTAAATATGCGATCTGCCTCCGCAGCATCTTCAATTTCCACCCGTTTCAAAGTTCGAGTTTCTGGGTTCATGGTTGTATCCCATAACTGCTGTGGCATCATTTCACCCAAACCTTTAAACCTTTGAATAGAATAGTTAGCATTCTCTGGAAAATCATTAATTTTTTGCCTGAGTTCGCGATCGCTATAACAATAGTAATGATTCCGGCCTCGTTCCACTTTATACAATGGAGGGCAAGCAATATAAACATAACCTTGATCTACCAATGCCCGTTGATATCTGTAGAAAAAGGTTAATAATAAAGTGCGGATGTGGGCACCATCAACATCAGCGTCAGTCATAATAATTATTTTATGATACCGCAGTTGCTCAACATCAAACTCATCACCTTTGATGCCCAAACCAAGGGCTGTAATCATCGATTGAATTTCATTATTTTTGTAGATTTTGGCGTCGTCAGTTTTTTCAATGTTAATGATTTTCCCCCGCAACGGTAATATAGCTTGAAAACGGCGATCGCGTCCTTGTTTAGCACTACCACCCGCACTATCACCTTCCACTAAATATATCTCAGACTCTTCTGGGCTTTTCGTACTACAATCTGCTAGTTTTCCTGGCAATGGAGAAGATTCTAAAACTGATTTCCTCCTAATTAAATCCCGCGCCCGACGTGCTGCTTCTGCCGCCTTAAAAGCTTGAATCGCCTTCTCCAAAATCGTATCAGCAACTTGAGGATTAAAATCAAGATATTCACTTAAAACCTCTCCCACCAACGAATCAACAATACCTCTAACTTCAGTATTACCCAACTTAGTCTTAGTTTGACCTTCAAATTCTGGTTCGGGAACCTTCACAGAAATAACCGCTGTCAGTCCTTCTCGCACATTTTCACCACCCAAGTTAGCATCGCCATCTTTAAGTTTATTTCGCTTACGGGCAATGGCATTCATAGTTCTAGTTAAAACAGTTTTTAACCCTTCCAAATGAGTACCACCATCAATAGTCCGAATATTATTTGCAAAGCCCAGCACATTATCACTAAAAGCATCTATACACCATTGCAAAGCGACTTCCACATGCACATCATTCTTTTCCCCTTCCACAAAAATCACCTCTTCATGTAAAGGCTGCTTTTCCCGATTCATGTAGACTACATATTCTTTAATCCCGCCTTCATAACAATAAGATCCAACTCGTGGCTCATCACTTTTAATTAATTCCAGGCGATGATCTGTCAATGTAATCTTGACACCAGCATTCAGATATGCTAATTCTCGCAGACGACCAACAATAGTATTGTAGTCAAACTCAATACCTGTGGTGAAAATTTCCTCATCTGGCAGAAACCGCACTGATGTGCCTGTGCGGTTTTCTTTATTACTTTTAGATTCCAAGTCCCTGGCTGGTTGGCCACGTTTATAAAGTTGGGTATGTGTCTTTTTATCCCGCCAGACTGTCACTTCTACCCACTCCGACAGGGCATTGACTACGGAAACTCCGACACCATGTAATCCCCCAGAAACTTTATAACCCCCTCCTCCAAATTTACCTCCGGCGTGAAGAACTGTCATAACTGTTTCCAAGGCCGACTTACCTGTTTTAGAATGGGTATCTACAGGAATACCCCGACCATCATCTGTAACTGTGACTGAACCATCTTCATTTAGGTCAGCTTCTATGTGGGTGCAATAACCAGCCAGCGCCTCATCGATAGAGTTATCGACGACTTCGTAGATGAGATGATGCAGCCCACGAGGCCCCGTAGAACCAATGTACATTCCCGGTCGCTTGCGTACCGCTTCGAGACCTTCAAGAACTTGTATTTGTTCAGCGCCGTAACTGTTGCTGGCCATAGCAATATTTCTCCCAATAATGGCTTCAATACCAACTTTTGTAAAAAAATGAAACTTTTCTTATAAATTATAACACAAAAGCCTTAAAAGCGACTCTAGACTATTTTGATGATAAATTTATTTAGGGGATGTATCTAGTTATGTTGAATCAAAGTCAACCGCTGGGCGGAAGTCAAAATTAAAAATTTACAAATCAAAAGTCAAAAAATAGATAAAAAGTCCAAAATCCCTTTTTTATTCAAGTTTTGAGGATGATGATGTTGATTACTATTTGCGGGCCTACTGCCACTGGTAAGTCTGGATTGGCCTTGAATTTAGCCATGAGATTAGGGTCGGTGATTCTCAGTGCAGATTCCCGTCAGGTGTATAAATATTTTAGCATTGGAACGGCAAAACCAACTATAGCAGAACAGGAATTAGTACCTCATTATTTAATAAATATCTTCGAACCTACAGAAACTTTCACACTAGCAGAATACCAGGAACAGGCTCAAAGTTTGATAGTTAATTCTCCTACTGGTAATACTGATTTGAGGCCACCGAGTTTGTTAGTAGGGGGAACAGGTTTGTATATTAAGTCGGTGGTTAAAGGCTTGAAGATTCCCAGAGTCTGGCCTGATCAAAGGTTGCGATCGCAATTAGCAGATTTAGGCCAGGCTCAATGTTATCAAATATTGCAGCAGGTGGATGGGGAGGCTGCGCAGAAAATCCATCCTAATGATGTGGTGCGAACTTTGCGGGCGTTGGAAGTTTTTTATGTGAGTGGGAAACCAATTTCTCAACAGCAGGGAGAGAATCCACCAGATTATCCAATTTTGCAGCTCGGGTTAGATTGTGATGTGGAGGTTTTAGGTGATCGGATTCGTGAGCGGACGGAAAAAATGGTAGAAATTGGTTTAGTGGAGGAGGTGAATTTTTTGTCTGATAAATATGGTGTAGATTTGCCTTTGTTGAATACATTGGGTTATGCAGAGATCAAACAATATTTGGCGGGAGATATGAGTTTAAAAGAAGCGATCAATGTCACAGTTTTACATACTCGTCAGTTGGCCAAGCGACAACGCACTTGGTTTCGCGCATATCCGGAGATTGAATGGTTTGATGCGAATGCGTCAGATTTATTAGACAAGGTTTGGGAACGAGTTGAGGAGTTTATGACGATTACTGAGAAGTATTCGGGAGATAGATTTTGGTGAGGCATTTTCAAACGATCAACAAAAAAATTTTGATAATTGCATAATGTGCTTCACTCCAAATGATTAATTAATTAGAATACATTAATTAGTGAGGAGCAAAGCTAGATGTAACGGCCTGCAAACAAAAACTGTGTAGCAATATATTTTGAAATTGGTATTAGCAATCCCACCCTAATTGCTCCCGATGATGCTAAAACAACCCAAAAATACTGAACTTACCATGAGTATTATTACTTCTGATGAAATTTTGATGGCCACCAGAATGACTGAACCTGAGATGAAACAAGAAATCGCTGTTATGCTTTTCCAAAAAGATAAACTATAGCGCTTCGCGCTGGTATAGTTACAGATTGAAATATGGGAACTGCTCAGTCAAAGGATATTCAATCCTGATTTGTAAATACGCCAGAGCGAAGCGCTATAACTCTAGGTAAAGCCAGTCGATTTGCTGCCATGAATCGGATTGCCTTTCAACATCTACTAGCAAGTCGTCAAATCCCTGTTCACTATGATGTAGAAGATTTGGAACAAGACATCAAAAACTTACAGCAGATGAGGAGATTATGATTGTTGTGAGCGATACCTCAGCTATCAACAACCTAGCCTCGATTAACCAACTCGATTTGCTACGCCAACTATACAGTAACGTGGTTATTCCGAAAGCAGTTTACCAGGAATTGACAGAAACAACTTTTCCGGTAGCAGGTACAACAGAAGTTCAAACATACGATTGGATTTCAACTTCTTCAGTCAGTAATCAACTGCTAGTAGAGCTATTGCAAAACGAACTAGACTGTGGTGAAACTGAAGCGATCGCCTAGGCAATGAGTTTCAGTTTCTTTTGGTTGTTGCAAAAGTTGAATTTGGAACAACCCTAAATCATTGTGTACAACTTTTGCTTTCCCCTGCTGGAGAAAACGTCTAGCTCTAGACGCCTTCATAGGCATTAAAGATTTACCTTCTGCTGATAGTACAGAAACACGAATCATAGAGATAATCCTTGAGTGTCAAGTTTTTAGTCCCTTGCCGCCTACTCTGCAAAGATGTCCTTTCTAAAAGCGCCGTAATAGGGTTTGAAGATTTACCAAGAAGCGGGAAATATGCTTGTTGTTCGTACCATACAGAATCTCATGGGGTAGACAATGCCTGGGCAAAATCAACTTATCTTTACAAGCCCCATCCGTCTATACGGTGAGATCATTGACTTTTCGTAGCTTTTTCCTCCACTTTTAACCATTCCTGGTATTTTTTATCGTCGCCACCAAATGAGTCTACGGAGACATTAACATCATCATCTGTAATCCATTCCTTGAACTCTTCTAAGCCTAGGGGTTGACGCTCACAATAAGCAATGTATACAGGGATGTATGCAGGCATCTTTTGCATATCCGACTCATAGTACTCAACATCAACAACTACCCAATCAGTTGGTAAACAGCGTGACTTCAAGCCAGGGATGTTTTGACTGACTGTTAGACGCTCCCCTATCTCCTCTTTCCTTTGTTCTATAGGTCTTCAGTTGTAAGAGTCCCGAATTAATCGGGTACACTTACCATTTTGTATGTAGTCTCCACTCCATCTAATCCACTGCTCTCCTTGCTTAACCATGTAAATAATCAAGGAAGCTTCTTTGTCTAATAAACCTTGAATATTCATACTAATCCTGATCTGTATCAAAAGTGGTCTGCTCTTCCTCAAAGGTGCATTCACAGTCTAGCAGTTGTCCTTCTGTTACCTTTTCCGCACTTTTGAGAATCTACTCATTGCGCTTACCCATTTTTTCACAATCTTCTTCAGATTTAGCGTAATGTTTATTCTCTTTCTTTTTATCTTTTGGCATTAATCCTCTAACTCAATCAACTACCTCTGTTAATGATGTTGCTCTTATAGCACAATATACTCTATTTATAATATTGACTCTATATACTCTAGTTTAAGAATTGGTAATATGATCAACTTACACTACAATGAACAGATTTTAACACTATTAAGTTATAAATACGGCCATTAATAGTTACTCAAAACATATAAGAGTGTCCTTTGATGATGATGAGATAGAAATCAAAGGTAAGTTCAAGTTTCTTGCTGCTCTAACAGATATGCCAATGAGTAGGAGGGTGATCGGACTAATCAAGATGGATTTGGCTTATTGGAAAAAATATGGTAAGCCAATGCCACTAGACGCTGAGTTTGTCCCCAGGGAGAAAACTGACGATGATATTCCTCCACTACCTCCAGATAATGATCAGGAAATGGATGTAGTTACGATCTTTGATGAACACCAACCTATTTTACCAAAAACGCCAAAGAGTAGGAGAAAGGAGCGATAATGCTCTGCTATCTGTGCAATATCAATAAATTATAGAGAATATGTGCCTCCAATTCATCTAGATGACTACGCGATCGCTCGTATTAGACTTGTCACTTCATAATATAAAAAAGACGAAAATCCTTTGGGTTTGACATACAGTAGTCTGGCAGAAACTAGGTTTTTCATCATCAAGACATAATTGTCACAATTATATCTTTTTTATTTATCCCTACCCCTTGTCAAAAAAATGGGTTAGTGTCGGAAAATTAAAGAAGAATATCAAGACTAACCCATAAGAAAGGCAAAAATCATCTCAAGTTGATTTTGCCGACGCCAAGCTGGCGCTATTGTGCTCATAAATACATTTAGTTGCGTAATTCCTAAACATCCACAATTCAAAAGCCAACAAATCGATAGAGCGCGATCGCGCTCTACAGATTTCAGCTCAACAGAGCGGGAATTATAGCCAAGACTGAGACATCAAAACCTCAGCTCTAGGATTGGTAAAACTAGCGGTAGAAATGCATAGTAATGGTGAGGAGTAAAACTTGGTATTCAGCTAAATCTTGATTCCAGCAAATATCCTTGAGTTTTGTGAGAATTGGGTTGTGAAAAAATCATCGCCCCCAACCTCTACCATTAATACCACCACCAAACTAGCTATAAAGAATATCTCCATTGTTCAGAAAGATTCTATCGTGATCAGAAAAATCGGGGAACTCACAATAGAATTATTTGGTACTTAGATTCGCTATAGCTTATGTATCCTTACCAGTTGAGGACTACCAACCAGAGATGATGATCTGACCTCTGGGCTGGCACAACAATATTGGAGTTGAGTTTTTCACCAATCGTTTACCACTGTTGAAAATGCCAGCAGATATTTTAGAAGTTCTGCGCTCTGGAGAGTTTGACTATACAAAAGCAGTAGCGATCGCTAAAGTCAAAGATGAAGAAATTAGACAGAATTTGATTAAGGAAGCCAGAGACAATGATTTGTCTCTATCAGAAATCCGGCAAAAAATATCACAAATTAATCAAAAATCAAAACCTCAAGAAGATTTTCTTAAGAGTGGATTGGATTCTGCCTACCGTTTGGTTAAAAAATCTCAGGTTGGGAATGATTCTAAGAAAAGAAAACAATTAGAAAATTTATTAAATAAAATAAAAAACTTGTTAGTCAAGATTGAACTTTTCGGCGTTGCTGAAATGTAATGTGAGGTAGCTGAAGGTAAAAACAATTTCTAATCGCCTACCGCTAAAGCAACTTTTTCCAACCCATTCACAATCAGCACCTCATTAATGAACGCCAACAAGGGGAAATTGTCCTATGAAATTACTTGCTCTTCCCAGTGGCAGCAAGTTCAATCAAGCTGCCCAACTTGCCCAGAAAGGAAAACTGACTGAAGCATCTGCCATCTGTAAGCAGGTTTTGCAATTACACCCAGACAATGCCCGTGCATGGCACTTACTTGGCCTAACCGCTATGCAGCAAGGGCAGAAACACCAGGCATTAACCTTTCTGGAAAAGGCGATCGCCCTCGCTCCCCATCAGGCAGAATTTCATAATCATACTGGAGTGCTACATTTTAGTCTAGGAAATCTAGAGCAGGGAATCGCTTGTTTACGGCAGGCTTTAGCATTACAACCTCAATCCATTGACTGTCGGTACAATCTGGCATTGGGATTACAAAAACAGGGACAACTTGAAGCAGCAAGGCAGGAGTATGAAAAGTTAATTACCCAACAACCAAACTATGTGCCAGCCTTAGTACAACTAGGTATTATTTGTCAACAGCAACACCAATACGAACAGGCGATCGCTCATAACCGGCTAGCCATAGAAATTCAGCCCAACAATACCCAAGCTTGGTATAACTTAGCAGTAGCACTGCAAGAAGTAGGAGAAATCCCTCAAGCCCAAACAGCCTACCAAAAACCCTTGCTCATTAATCCCCGATATGCAGGAGCCTGTGATGATTTAGGCAGTTTACTGGAGAAGCAAGACAAAGCAAGTCAGGCGATCGCTCAATATCAGCAAGCCTTAAGCATCAAACCAGATTTTCTCCCTGCCCTGCTTAACTTGGGCAATGTGCATTTGCGTTTAAAACAGCGGAATAGAAGCTCTCTATGGGAAAGTTTTGAGTCTCGATGCCCAAAACCCCAAAGCTCTGAATGCTTTAGTGAGTGTACTATTATCATCTTGTCAGTGGGAGGAATTAAAAGCACTGACAGCCCAACTGTGGGAAACAATCCAAAAGCAGCTAGGGGAAGTATCGTCAAGTAGATAAAATCAAGTTATTAGATGATCTGACTGTTGACGATTTGAACATTTATCCCATGGGCACTTTGACTGTGATTGACTACAAAGGCGAGATGCTGGCTACTATATCTGGAGTAGATATTGCTAAGAGTGATTTGATTTTTGGGTAGAAATGCATAGTAATGGCGAGGAGTAAAACTTGGTATTCAGCTAAATTTTGATTCCGACAAATATCCTTGAGTTTTGTGAGAATTGGGTTGTGAAAAAATCATCGCCCCCCAACCTCTACCATTAATGCCACCACCGATTTTTGATCTGGCTCAGAGTCATATCGAGCGCAGATAATCTCTGATGCGCAGAGGGGTGAGCTGGGATGCGTTAAGTCTCGCTTTTCCTATTTTTTTTACATCTGAGTCGCTCAAATCTGTTATAATTGATAAGTGGGGTAGCTGTATCAAAAAATCAGGATATCAAAAATATATTGCGCGAGTCACAGAGTAATTACGAAAAGACAGAAGGCATAGTAATTTAATCAAGGCGAGTGGTAGAAGCATCAAGCGTTGGTAAATAAAGAGATGAAACTTTCACAGAATTGACTCCAAATACTTAAAAATTATGGGTAATACCTTTTTTGCGAAGTAGTGAACTAATATCATGTCGGATTGAATACTTACACTTTGGTAGAAGGAAGACAGAGGGCAGAAGGCACTTATGCTGAAGAGAAGAAAAGGTTAGAATGGAAAAGGTTTTTTATCACTTATTATCCGGATCATTATATAAATACCTGTTTCCCCCCCATCAAACCAAAAGCGCAGCATTTTCCAGTTCCCTCCTTTTCAAAGGGGGCGCCGGGGGGATAAATATAGGTGCAACTGCACACAGAATTGGTATCCGGGCTGTTTCTACTATAGCGCTACGCATTAAGGTTAGGAATCCCTATGCATGCCTCTTGCCTCTTGCCTCTTGCCTCTTGCCTCTTGCCTCTTGCCTTTCAAGCCATATTTTTGTCCTAACTAAAAAACGTACTCCTATACAAGATAATCATCTTTCAAGTTACCAACGCCGAAGCATCATACCCTTCTCTGAGGGAGTTGGGAATATCAATCAGTAGTAACAATCACAGAATAAGTAAACTTAAAAGGCTGAAAACTATTCCCATCTTTTGCTTTCCCAATAATTTCAAGGTCATAAACACCAGCTTTAGGAAATACAATATTTGCTCCCGGTATATCTTGATATTGCTCAGTATCAATCCCTTCTAACGTTGGATTCATTATTGGTTGACTTTCAGGATTACGAGGTTGAGAATAAACATTTAACTCACAGTCACATTCACTAAAAGGAATACTTTTCCCTCCCTTGCGAGTTAGAGCAAACCAAGCCTGAGAAGATTCACCTACTTTCGGATTATGATTAGGCGTAATGTGAAAAGTACAAGCTACATTTCCAGAAACTTCTACATTATGAGCTTGAATAAGAGGGAAAGAATCAGAAAGCTGATCAATCAACTTAGAAAATTCTATAATATACTTTCTATTTACTACACTAGCTAACTCTAAATTATGCAGTTTTTTACTGCCTCCGGATGAATACAGTTCCTCTAAATTGTCTTTTTGAGTGTCAATAGAAGCTAATTCTTTCGGCAACTTATGATTAATTATTTCTCCTTTTGTGCCAATAAAAAACGCCAAAATCAACAAACCAAAACTCAGACTAATTTTCATGCTCTTAAACTCAACAAAAACCTAGGTTCGTAGTTGCGATGCGACGCCAAAATTACAGCTATAAACGTTTGACTAAACGATATTATCAGCAATAAGCGTAGGTTGGGTTTCGTCCTTAAACCAAACTGATCAGGACTTACCCATTCATGCTATATATAGGGTAAAAATTGGTCAAGATTAGAAAAAATTACACTATAGATAGTGCCACTGCGTAACTCCTGTTATGTAAAGCTGTGTTGGGTTGCTCCTACGGATAAGCTTCGCTTCTACCCTACCTACAATTTTAGCTGCGCCTTACCACTACTAAGTAAATACCATTTTTACTTTTGAGCTGTTGGAGACTCAATATTGCTCCGCAACGCTACCGCAAACGCACAACTAACACAACTAATACTATAGCCCCTAACAAAATACTCTGCAACTGATTTCCCAGACTCCATTCCAGCGAACCCAAGTAGTGGGAACCCACAGTTGCAACATGAACCCCCGATAACACAAAAGCCGGAACTACCAATAAATGCAACCGTTGCCACCACTTACCCAAATATATCACCGCCCGTTCAAAACTGGTCAATGCTAACGGTAACATTAACCCTAGACTCAAAACACCAGCCCAGATTCCTATCTGATGGAGGGGCAACATAAACGACACCGCTTGTATATTCCAATTTAAACTGTGGCCTAGCATTCTGCCTGTGTGTGCTACCGACAATACAAATGCTCCCACTCCGATTACTCGCCGATAACGTAAAGGTAGATCCCAAAACCGATTCAGGGGGCGTGCCACTAAAGTTAAAATTAAACATAGCAGTGCCGCATGACCAGTATAATCAACCATTTCACCATCCCGCACAATGGTAATGATGCCAACAAAGATACTCACCCACCCTGCCATCTGAAATAATTGACTACGTTGATTTGCACTTACTAACGATGTCAATATTCCTACACCAAACATTGAAGGTAATGTGCCTAAACCGAACGCTAACATACTTGCTCCACCTAACCATAGATTGCTAGTCTGTGCAGCTTTGATTTGGGCAGCATACAAAAAACCGCATGGCATCAAACCCCAGACTAACCCTAGTAAGGCAGAAGTCCACCATTTGTTTTGCATGGAGAGGTTAACCATTGCTGCACTTAAACGGTTATGCAGGTTATTTTTTTGCAAAGGATGTAATAGTGGAAAGTTGGGTAATAATTGCGGTTGCATTTTAGTCAAACCAAACCAAATGAGCATTAAACCTGTAATTATTGCTAACCACCTACGCAAGTCACTGTCAATGCCAGCTAAATGCCCACTGGCTACTAATACTGAACCCAAAGCCCCAATGCCAGCGCCAGTTAAGGTATAGCTACAAATGCGACCTAGGTTAAGCAGGGTATGAAATTGAAATTGATGCCATTTGTTAGGGGTAGTGGGCGATCGCGCAGCCAGAGAGAAAGTCGCAGTTAGAGGTCCGCACATTCCGATACAATGACCGAAACTGCCTAAAAATCCTAGAGTTGTTAATAGCAATAAATCTAGTAGCACGTATTTTTCAAAGATATTATAAAGGAAAGAAAAGTAATAAATAAATAAAATATTTAGCGTTGCATAATTAAGATATGAAAGACGGGAGGTAAGCATGGAATGCCCAGAGTGTAAGTCAGAGCATATCAGTAAGAATGGCTTACCCTGAGGGTAAGCCCAAATACATTTGTGGCCAGTGTGCCCGCCAATTCATAGAGGACTATGAGGCCGCTCAAGGTTACTCAGACGAGTTCAAGTCGCACTGTCTCAAAATGT
>JAJEAQ010000744.1 GCA_022822685.1 Trichodesmium sp. jk18x7bins.61 | reverse complement strand
TGATGAAATAGAATCTGTGTTTATAGAGGATGTGGAGATATGGCTGACTGAGAAGAATTTATGCTTGTATTGAGCTTGGGTTGGTTGATGATGGTGTTAGGTGGGTGAGTTTAGCTTTGCTACATGAATGTGGAAGTGGCCTGAATTCGGCGTTGTTTGGTTGGGGCAACGGAGTGAGTATGTCAAGAACTGATTTACATAGTTTTCCATTTCTGCACTTTCGGAGAGAGTATTGTGCAAAACATCCATTGCTACCGCTCCCACTGCCAACTGTTGTATAGAATCCCAACCAAAGCAAAGGTGTTCTGATGAGTGCAGATTTGATAATAATGGCTTACGAACAGATTCATATTCTGCTAGTAGGGATTGAGGAATTAAAGATTCTATACTGTTGTTTAAAGTATTAGCTTCTGCCTCAGTTTCCAGATTCCCTAAATTACGAGAATACATATCTAATACACAAGGATTATAATTTTTTCCATCTTTTGTTTGGAAGCCTCTAGCCAGAGATTGATTTTGTAGCACAAGGCTACCTATTTTCCCATATTTAATATTCCTAATAATATCTGCATTTAGAATAATATCTGCATCTAAAATTTCTCCAGTTAATGGATTGATTCGGGAAGGACCACGGCCTAAAAAAGCACTTTCAAAAGTAGTAGACCAGCGATCGTATTGTAACGAACATCAGCAGGATTCCAAGTAGCATGCATCATCAGGCATCTGTTTGACTTCAATAGCATTAATAAATCCGGCTTTTTCAAAAGCTTTATTCCACATTAATACGCCTTCTATAATGGCATCACGATATTTGATTGGTACTGTATTTTATATCCAGAAAGTTATCGGCTCTATGGGTGCTGATAAAGGTGCGCTAGGAATTTGTTTTTCCAGATGCCATCTGTTAATATAACGGACAAAAGGTTCCCGGCGATTATTATTATAAATGTTTTTGTAGGCTGTAATAAAATAACCTACTCTTTCATCCGCCAGTCGGGAAATATAACCATTATTTATTGGTAGTTCTGAAAAACTATAATGAATTCTGAGATTAAAAGTACGACTATCCGGTACAGATGCTAAATATCCTGAATTATCTTCATTTTAAATGCTATAAGCTGACTCCATTTCTACATTTAAAGGAAATGATTTAGCATCACTAATATATGATTTTTTATTGTCTATTGAGTAGTCAGAAGGTTAGATTTTCTCTAAGGATGGTAAGCTTAGGCCTCCTATTAATAAATTTTATAAATCAATTAACAATGTTTTTATTTGAGGATGAGTTGCTTCAATAGGGAGAGAATATAAAACTGAATCACTAAAAGAACGTTTAATTGAGTGAGCTTGTGGGTCTAAATCGTTAGTACGAAAATTAATATTTGGTAGAATAAATTGAATCTTATTTTGATGTTGACGCAACTGAAATATAAAATCTTTGATAGGTATCCCGCTAATTAAGCCTGCTTCACCAATACCTGATTCTAGAGTAATAAAACAAAGGAAGTTTTTATTTAATTGTTCTGGTTTAACTTCCATGAATATTTTTACCTGTTTGTTGATCGTTATAAAGGGTAAACATTCCTTCTTGCTGCTCATACCCATCAACCAATTCTTGAAATTTATTTTTTCTTGGCTGTGAACTAATTATTTGTTGAGTTTGTTGAAATATTAACTGTTGAGCTTCTGTTTTATGGACGATAAAAATAACTATAAATAATGATAGAGAAAATAGCAATGAAATACTAATGATTTTATTAATATTTTCCTGGATTATTCTGCCTAGATGCTTTTTTTGTTGATGAGTTTTATTTTGACTTATAATCGACATAATTGTATTAATCAAGAAGAGGATGCGAGGTAAAATTTATCCTTTTCTATGATAATCAGAAAATTTATCGACTGCCAATAGCCTGAACAAGTTTGCTCTCAAGTCTGGAAGTTAGCGATCGCCTAGCAGTATATAGTACTATAACCTCATACGCTTCAGTCAAAAAAACCGGATTTTTATAATTCTGAAAAGTTTATTTCTAGGTTCATTTATTAACAAGAATGTCAATTGTGAAGTTAAAGCATAAGACAAAATGATTAAGACGATTTGAAAAAACTACCTTTTGAACAGCGGATTTAGTATTAGCGATCGTTATGTTTACAGTTAGAGCACGTCCGTTTAATTTTCCTAGTTGCGATGCGGCGCCATACTTAGAGATTTTTTGTACAACTCAGATATAAATTCTTGCGTAGAGTGGGTTAGGCGGAAATATCTCTTCGTACTCACCGATATTTTATTTATCCGCCGTAACCCACCAGAATTAAAAAACTTTAGCTATCTTAATATTTGCTTGACAAATAGTCTCTAATATATACAGGACTTACGCAACGCCACTATCTATAGTGGTAATATTCGGAATATAGACCAATTTTTACGCTATATATAGATTTATTGCATAATTCATGATCTAGCGTACTTAGAGCAAGCACAAAGTTTTATTTAGTCAGTATGCTAGCAGATATAGAACTATTTATAGCCACTGCATACTAGAATTTTTAGGCTGAAAGAGATAGCGATCGCTTGTGTTTGTAGTTGGGATGGGGCGCCTCCCGTATCTTTGGCGCCCCATCCCAACTACGAGTATAATGATATTATTTGTGGAGATGCCTAAATACCGAGGCGCTCTCCCCTCCCCGATACTCACGAGACGGGAGAGCGCCATACCGAGCCCTAGGAGAGTTAAGCTACTTCTTTTTTTACAGTCTCTTTCTCAATCACATTTAACTGTTTATTATTAATCGAATATTCCGCTAACTGCGCTTCAATATTATCTTTAACGATTTGGCGATACTCATAAAAATGTTCAATATGAGCACAGGTACTTATATACTGCGTCAAAACATGAGGATTAAGCTTGATCATACTAAATATATGATGCCAAAATTTCCAACGAGTTGTGCGTTTAATTCCCTGTCGCCAGCAAATAATCAACAATGCTCGTAGCTGTACCCAAGTAGGCATTTTTATGGGATCTTTGACGGTAGAAGTACCCATGATCAGAAAATGCCGATAAGTTCTATCCAAAAAACGTTCATGATCGTACAATTGCCAGAATGCTTCTACATACTCCCTGGTAATATCTTGTATTGGTCTGGTGGGGATAAAATTCATTAATGTCACTTGATTAATATTGGCACCTTTATCTAAAAGCCGGCCCTCCCGTTTCAGGCGATGCCAAAGTGCTGTATTAGGTAAAACTTGCAGCATACTAAACATCGCAGTGGGAATAGTTGTTTCTTCTACAAATTTCACAATGCGATCGCCAGCGCCTGCTTTTTCTCCATCAAAACCGATAATAAATCCAGCCATCACACGTAATCCGGCTCGTATGATTTTCTCTACCGCTTCATTCAGAGGATGGCGATTATTTTGATATTTGTGTGTTAAATCTAAACTAGCTTCATCTGGTGTTTCTATACCCAAAAATACAGATTTAAAATTGCAGTCTACCATTAACTGCATTAATTCTGAGTCTTGGGCCAAATCAACTGAAGCTTCAGTATCAAACTTGAAAGGATACTGATGTTGTGCTTGCCAAACCTGCAACTCTTTAAGAAATAACTTCACATTGCGCTTGTTACCTATGAAGTTGTCATCCACCACAAATATAGCGTCTCGCCACCCAATCTCATAAAGTTTATCCAACTCTGCTAATAGTTGGGCTGGTGTTTTTGTGCGGGATTTGCGGCCGTAAAGAACAATTATGTCACAGAATTCACATTGGAAAGGACAACCACGGGAAAATTGAACCGACATAGAATCATAAAATTCCAATTCTAATAAATCGAATCTAGGAATAGGGGTAGTTGTCACATCAGGTTTTTCCCCATCTGCACGAAAAATGCCATGAGTTTCTCCACGCCCAAGAGCATCTACAAACATGGGCAGAGTAATTTCTCCTTCATCCAAAATCAGAAAGTCTATACCCACATCTATTTGCTCTTTGGGCAAAGCTGTAGGATATGGGCCTCCACAGGCTACTAATTTATTGCGTCGTTTTGCTTCCCGAATTTGGTCATGTAAGTCTTCTTTTTGGACTATCATCGCTGAGAGTATGACTAAATCGGCCCATTCCCATTCTGCTTCTGTAACTGCCCTAATATTTCTATCTACTAACTTAAATTCCCACTCTTGAGGTAAAATTGCAGCTACTGTTACTAAGCCTAATGGAGGTAGTAATACTTTATGATTTACCAATTCTAGAATTTTTTCAAAAGACCAAAAAGATTTGGGAAATAAGGGATAAATTAATAAGACTCGCATTAACAGTTAACTCCTCACATTAGGACTAAATATCAGTTTATACAGGTTAAG
>JAJEAQ010000116.1 GCA_022822685.1 Trichodesmium sp. jk18x7bins.61 | reverse complement strand
TTTAACCTATAAACTCTCTACAGTTGTAACCAACCCAAAGGGGTTGAACCAGATCATCCCCCGCTCTAAGAGCGGTTTCGACCTAACGAATCGCACTATTACTGACCCACTTTATAAACCCTGTCCCACAGGTTCAATTTTCAGTGGGGGGCAACTCCGGTGAGTCAGCTAATTTTTATACTATAAATTGAATTCGGTAATCTGAGTTAAACATCTTCTAGTCCACACTCCAGACCTTTTCGTCTTTCACTCATAAAGAAAATTGGTAATTATACCAATCAGTAACCAATTTTACAAAATTTAAAATTTATTCAGAGTAGTTGCTAAATTTTTTCAACAGGGCTATACTCTTAAATAAGAACTACTTCCTGAGCAAAAAAAAATCAGACAGAGAGATATGGCGCTCTCTCTGCCCCTTATACTTTTAATGTTCTCTTTGAGAATAGAAGAAGATTAGCAGGCAAAAACTGAAAAATTAAATTTGTGAGTTTTGCTTGCGAATATTACCAGAATAGAAGTTGTTGCTAGTTTAAAAGGTTGTATTAGAAATAGAATTTCAGGTGTTGCATCTACATTTTTCTTCTGTATTATTTTGATTTTGCAGAGACTGAAGTTGCTACCTGAGATTTAGTGAAACCTAGTTCAATACTACTAATGTATCTCCAGCGAGGAAATGATCTAAATGATAAGCTCTCTCTTCAGTTTCGAGGAGAATTTTTTCATAAAGGTAGCGAGTAGCGCGATCGCCTAAGCTTTCAGCTTGTGCAGCAAGGCGGCGTAGTAGTTGGACAATTGCCTGTTCTGCAACTAGATCGTGTTCAATCATGGTGCGACAGTTATAGCTTCCATCTGCTTCTGGCTCAAAGCTGCACAACTCAGCTAACTTGCTAAAGCTGGCGACAGGAACACCACCCAAACCATTCAGGCGTTCAGCCAAATCATGGACATGCTCTTCTGCTTCACCATAACTTTCTTGGAAGAATTCATGTATTTGGTAAAATTCTGCTCCCTCTACTACAAAATGATGTTTCTGATATTGGAGATATAAAGCTTGAAAACTGGCCAAAGCAGCATTCATGCCTTCGCAGACGGGTTCGGTAACTGATTTGTCTAATCCTATAGGATTATCGGCAATCTGACCAAACACCTGTACTGGAGTAGCTGTAGTCATTTTTATGATTCTCCTCTCAATTAACTAAGTTTATTGCTAGTTATCTAGCTTTTTTATTGCTAACAGTTTTGAGTCTACCACAGTTAACAGAGGAGTCAACCTGAGCTAGGTTTGCAGATAAGAGATATTACAATTTAGCTGTTTTTTTTTATACAATTATTGATAAAGCTTAGCATCTACTGTATAGTGAACAATATAAGCTTACTGGTAGAAATAAATAAAAACTACCAGGGATCTTAGGGATAAATTTAGTGCTAATATATTGCAATTGTCAAAAAATGAGTACATTCAACCTGAACCCAGATACCTGTGAAATTTCCGAGATAAGTTGGATAGACCGATGGGAGGTATATAAGCGCTTACGAGAATTAGATATTAATTGTTGGTGTGAAGCAGAAAAGCCATTGCGCGTACAGCTAAAAAATATAAATGAGGCTACCCAATTAGATAGTGTCTTAAAACAATTCACCGCTAATCGTCAAGAATTGGTGCGATTGTTACAAAACTGTTGGCAGGTTAGCTAATATGCCGATTAATACCATGAATTACCAAGGGGCAAAAGTAATGTATTTATCTGTAGAGATACAAAACTTGTAATAGTTATTTAAATCTGCCCCAGACCACAAAGATCACCTTAGCAAGCACAAACAAGCAACAATGTGTAAATCCAAGAAGCAAATTACAAAATTTAGTCTGGAAGGAAAGATCCAAGAAGTTACTATCAAAGATGGGTACAAATTAAAGTATATAGATGTAGAGACACCAGCAGGGAATAATTATGTAGTTAAAATAGCCAAGCATTTACAGCGTAACTTTTCATCGGTATTAGTACCGGGTTTAGGAGTAAAAATAACAGGGGAAAGAGTAGTCTACCGGAAAACAGGTGAAGAAAAACTGAAAGCTTTTAAAATTATACCTGATTTTAGTAATAGTGCAACAGTACCATGCCCAAATCAAAGTTTGGGATTAGTTGAGAATTCATCGAGCCAACTAATAGAGCTAAAACTACCTGAATTAGAAAGTACCTCAAAAATATCAGCAGAAAAATTGGAGCCTGTTAATCATAATGAACAGATTCCTAGCCAATCTCAGGAGATAGGTACAGCTAATTCCAAGGTGGGATGCAAGGAAGCTCAAATTTTAGTCTGTCAAAAATCTGATTGTCAAAAGCGGGGGGCAGGGAAAGTTTGTAAAGCTTTATCAGAAGTATTAAGCGATCGCGGCTTACAAGACAAAGTGACGATTAAGAAAACTGGATGCCTGAAAAAATGCAAAGCGGGGCCAAACTTGGTAATTATGCCTAATAAAGCTCGCTACAGCCGGGTTAGTTCTGCAGAAATTCCTGATGTTATTGAAAAACATTTTACTTTGTCAAGCTAACAGAATAATTTCCTGATTGCGAATATGTTTCTATATTTCCCATCTCTTCTTGGAGGTTGGAAATATTTTGCTGTATATTTGTAAGAAAGAATTAAAGTAGACTAGGGTAAGGGAAGGTCAGAAAAAGTGATTTCATTCCAACCTAATAAAAGTAGCTTTTCGAGGCATCTTATCAATTAATAGTAATTAAGGAAGACTCAATCAAGTGTCACAAACTAAGCCAACTATTCTAGTCAGTGGGGGAGCAGGATATATTGGTTCCCATGCCGTCCAAGCTCTACAAAGTGCAGGTTATGAAGTAGTAATTCTTGATAATCTGGTTTATGGACATCGGGATATTGTGGAAAATGTCCTGAAAGTAGAACTAATTGTGGGGGATACAAGCGATCGCAATCTATTAGATAAAGTTTTTGCTACTCATAACATAGCAGCAGTTATGCACTTTGCTGCGTATGCTTTTGTTGGAGAGTCTGTTAAAGATCCCCAAAAGTATTACCACAATAATGTAGTGGGAACCCTGACATTATTAGAAGCAATGCTCGCAGCATCGGTGAAAAAATTTGTATTTTCCTCAACTGCTGCTATATATGGAGAGCCACAAACTAGCCCAATTCCCGAAGACCATCCCCAAAATCCGATTAATCCTTATGGGGCAAGTAAATTAATGGTAGAGCAAATCCTTTCAGATTTTGAGAATGCTTATGATTTTAAGTCTGTTTGTTTCCGCTACTTTAATGCAGCAGGGGCACATCCTAATGGCCTAACAGGAGAGGATCATAATCCAGAAACTCATCTGATTCCACTGGTATTATTGGCAGCATTAGGAAAGCGAGATTCTATATCAATTTTTGGTACAGATTATTCTACAGATGATGGTACTTGTATTCGAGATTATATCCATGTGTGTGACTTAGCTGATGCTCATGTATTAGGCTTAGAATATTTGTTGAATGGTGGCGATAGTGATGTTTTTAATTTAGGAAATGGTAATGGGTTTTCTGTGAGGGAAGTAATAGAAACTGCTAAAAAAGTAACTGGGAGAGAATTTAAAGTGGTGGAATGCGATCGCAGACCTGGAGATGCACCAATTTTGGTAGGGAGTAGTGAGAAAGCTAGAAAAATATTAGGTTTATCTCCCAAATATCCAGAGGTAAAGGAAATAGTATCTCATGCTTGGCAGTGGCATCAAAAACGACATGGGCAATAGTTATGGCACAATAGCGACTGACACAGGAACAATTTAGTCAACTGGTGAGAGAAGTTGAGCGATTGCCTGGGCTGCGGGAGCAAGAAATTAGCCGACAGCAAATGCAGGAGATTTTGGAATAGCTAAATTTACCTACTGATTTGCTAGATGAGGCGATGGTGCAACTGCGACGGCGAGAAGCACTGGCAGCACAGCGGAAACGTAATAAGTTGATAACTTTGGGGGGTGGTAGTAGGGTTGGTAGTGGTGCTCGCTACTGCTACTATTTGGTTTCCAACTCAGGGGCAGTTATTCAATAATGTCTATGCTAATTCAGGGCAGAGTCAGTTGACATGGGAAACTAATAGTGGTAGGGAAATACTAACTGTAATTGAGAGCCAAAAAAATCCAGAAGTATCTTATCGGGTAATTTGGCAAGATGCACCCATAGGGAAGAAGCTTTCTCTGAGTTGTAATTAGGTTAATCCCAATGGTGAAATTATTCATCAAAATAAGTACGAAACTAAAATTATTAACAGAGAAGTTTGGCCTACTTATTGTAGGTATCGATTTAATTCTGGTTTACCTGTGGGAAACTGGCAGGTAGAGATGTATTTAGGCGATCGCCTTCTCAGTCAAGCTAAATTTACAGTTAAGTAAAGTTTTTGTGATGAGGTGCAGTATCAGTTTATTGGTTATTGGGGGTATGGTTACCCTCTAGAGTTAAATACTATTCTTACCAGAGTAACTGGAGAGAAAAACGCTAAAGTTTTGAATCTTCACCAGGGAGAAATTGTTAGCGGAATTAATTATATTGGTGAGTAAAAAGTAACATTAACTAAGGGGCAAAGTTTAATTGCTTCTCTCTCAGCTTCTGGTTTTGCCGATACTATTGATGCTTGGGTAAAGCTAGAAAATAACCAGTTAATTTTAGGTAGAGAATCTTTTGGTAAAGTTCCTTTATATTGGGTAAAGATAGAGCAAATTATTTGAGTTGCTTCTCAGCTCAAGTTGTTATTAATTATTATTGATAATCCATCTCTTAGTATTCCTGGGTTTTATGGTTATACTTGTTTCTCTTATGTACCAACACCTCTGACTACAGTAGAGAATATTTTTACAGTACCAGCAGGAGGGGAACAGATTTTTTTTTAGACCCAGAAATAAATATTAAACGACGTTATGACTGGCGGGAAAATTAAGTACAAATTAAAGATAGAGAGCAAGCAATTATAGAATTACAAATTCTGCTAAAAATGCGATTGAGCGACAAATTGTGAATTTACCTTCTGAGCCAGTAGGGTTTTTTTATCTGGTGGTTTAGATTCTTCAACAGTTGCAGCTTTATTGGTAGAAGCTAGTATAAAGGTGCGTGCCTATACTCTGGATTTTGGGAAACATAGTTTTCCAGAATGGGAATATGCAGAAAAAGTTGCTCGGCATTTAGATATTTCTTTGGTAAAAGTGACTGTAACTCCGAAGCAAATTAAAAAAGCTTTATTACCTACAGTCAAAGCTTTAGATTTACCTTTTGGTGATGGAGTGACAGTACCTTTATATTTATAATGTCAAACTGCTAGTCAAGAAGTATCTGTAATTTTTAACGGTGAAGGGGGAGAGCAGTTATTTGGTGGATGGAGAAATAAACCCATTATTGCTGCTGGTGTTTATAATAGTCAGGAAAATTTTCTTCAACAATATTTGCAAACTTTTCATCGATTATGGGGTTATGAAGAGAAAATTTTTCAGCCTTAATTTTATAACAAGTACAGAATATACTAGTAGGAAAATTGATCTAATCTGCTATAGATGATGCTTTTTGTATAGGATTAATTCATAAATTACGTCGCGCTACTTTGATGTTAAAAGGGGCACAAAATATTCATCCTAGAGCAACAAACTTAGCATTTGTTCATGGGTTAGTTGTGCGATCGCTTTTCTGTGATTTGGCTTTAGCCGAATGGACATTTCAACTACTAGGAGAGTTTAATTTAAAAGGTTCAAATGAAAAATATATTCTCAAAAAAGCAGTGGAATCTTGGTTGCCTCCAGAGGTTGTCTGGCGAGAAAAAAGGGGGATGGGAGTACCTTTAACTTATTGGTGTTTGCATGAATTATGGTCAGAAATCAGGCAATGGTTAAATCCTGAAGTTTTACAAGCAGAAGGTAGATTTATTTCTAATTTAGCTATTACAATAATTCAGGGTAAATTAGGGGGGCAAATTAGGAGTAGGCGAGTTGGTGAAATTCTCTGGTTATTGATGATTTTGGGAATTTGGCGAGTGACAATTTTAGGGGAATCTACTATGAGTAAATCTGGATATAATCCTTTGTGGTTGCCGCCTTGGTGGTGGAAATGGCGTGGGGGAGATTTAAGTTAATCGGTAAAATCCTTTGTTCGTAGTTGCGCATTAGTGCCCAAACATATCTCTTGCGTGCTTAAAGCTCTGTAGTAACCATTGTGATTCTGATAACGTCAAGCTACTACTCTAGAGAATACGAAGAGAAACAGTTTGCTTAAATAAAGTTGATCGCCGTCTGCGCGATCGCAGGAATTTTATGCCCTGACGATTTTTTGGTTCAGGAATGGTAATGAGATTTGCCCTGGTGATGCTTTTGATTTGGGAACTTTAGTTAGGGTTTGCTGAAAAAGTAATGAAACAGCAAGATTGACATACTCACTCCGTTGCCCTAACGCGACAACGCGGGATTTTGGGCACTTCTACATTCATGTAGGGAAACTAAACTCACCCACTTAACAACATAATAAATCAACCCTAGCTCAATACAAGCATAAATTGTTCTCGGTAGGCTGTATCTCTACATCCTCTATAGGCACAGATTCATCTTCTATATTGAAGCAAATATACCACCCATCTGCTTCACATATAACTGTGAGGTATCTATCCCTTCAAACCAAGAGGTATGGAACGATTATAAATAATTGGTATTAAACCGATTTGGGGCAGATTTACACAAAAACGACTGAGCTTTCCTCTTGTGATGTCTGTGTTTCTCTATTGGGGAGCTGTGATTGTTTTGTAGTAATGATGACTTTTGTCTGAGGG
>JAJEAQ010000343.1 GCA_022822685.1 Trichodesmium sp. jk18x7bins.61 | reverse complement strand
GGCGATCTACCTTAATATTTTCTTGACAAACAGTCTCTAAGACTAAGAAATAGGTGTATGTAAGCTGAGGAAATATTTAGTTACTTGGAACTACGATCAATTTAGGTTTTTTTGCCCACCCTACTACTACTGATAACTGTTAACTGTTTCAAGTGAATCAGGACTTACGCATTCACGCTATATATAGGGTAAAATTGGTCACTATTAGGGATCTTGACAATATAGATAGTGCCGTTGCGTAAGTCCTGTGAACAAATATTCACAGAAAGCAACAAACCGTGTCCGTTATCCTCTGGAGCATACCAAAGCAACTTTAGAGTTGTGAGAGCGAAATGTGTCGCTAACTTCGACATCACTTCCAAATACAGGGGAAAGCGATCGTTAAACACCCGATAAAAAAAAGACAAATTCTCCCGAAGATACCAATACTCGCCAGACTTGCTCGAACGCCATAAAAACTAGATCGTCATTCCTTAATATTCCCATTTCATAGGAGTCTGGAGCGATGGGGCGATCAATAGAACGACTGGGAAAAGGCATAAAAGCTAAATCGTAAGATTCGTCTTTTTCTCCTACGCACAAATCTTGTACTTTCACCTCATCTTGTTCTCGGCTCAGAGGATGATTTTTGAGCGGTGCAATGTTGGGATGGAGGTCATAAAAAACTACCTTAGTGTTGTCTTTAAGAATGCAGCATAAACCGATGACTCCGGAACCACATCCCAAATCTAATACCCTTTTTCCCTTAGCATTAATGATTTCGTTAAGAATGCCACTCATAAAAGCTTGAGCAGCTATACCACTATAGGGGTTAAAAACTCCTTTGGGAACTAAAACATCAAAAGCTGGTTGCTCCTGAAATAAAATAGTAATTTTCCAGTCTTTTGATGAAAGTTCCTCATGAAATTGGAGATAATTCTTTCGATCATACTTGAGTTTCTATGCCTCTTCCAGAACAATTCTAACGTCTTCTTGCCTAATCATCTTGACTTCTTGTGCTTGATTAAATTGTTTAACTTGAAATAGATACTATTGAGAGAACTGGATTAACTTTTTTGACAAAGAAAAAACCACCATCCAATCTCTCCAGCCACCACGGCATCGCTACTCTTTTGATAAGCAATACTTCGTTCTTGAAATTATTCTCGAACTCGCTTGGCTTGAAGATCATAATACTTTTCCATGTGGGGGCTGATATCCAAAGCATCTAATATTTGAAAATTGGCAGCAATCAGATCATCCGCATAAGATTTAGGAGAAAACAACTGGGTAAGATGCATCCGCTCGTAAACATATTTTAAAGTAGATTCGCTAACCAGGGGGGCTAGGGCGACTATATCATCAAATATTAAGATTCCATCTGGGCTTAAAATGGGATTAAATTCCTTGAGGGCTACATCACGATTGTGAATGTGTAGAAGGGTGCCTTGACTCCAAATATGACTAAAGTGCTGATCTGGGAAAGGTAAATTTGTTGCCGATGCTTTGTAAAAAGAAAGCTTTAAAGAAGGAAAGCCTTGGGCTTTTTCTTGAGCATTATTGATGTGGGTTTGGCTTAATGTCTATGCCGAAACTTCGCAATTTGTTTCTTGAGCTAAATAAATAGCTGTGTTACCATTTCCACAACCGACATCGAGAACACGAGATTTAGTATCTATTCTGCTTTGACTTAGCATATAATCATTCCAGCGCTCGCTCGCTCGGAATAATTCTTCTTCTTCATCAGGGGCATCCAAATTATCAAAATATCCCCAATGTTTGCTACCATCTGGATTCCAGGGAATTTGATATTGAATTTATACTGTGTTATAGTAGTTTTCCGTATCGGCATCCGTGAATTGCTTGGGCATTCTTTAACCTTTTTGTTGTTTCTTTTGATTCAATAATATAAATTTAGCATTTTTGAGCAAAACTTATGCAGTTTCACTTTTTTGGAATTTTGAATGGAGTCCTCTTCCTATTTACTTGGTACGGGTTGTTTCATCAATTCAAAATTCTTCGTGACCGTCGCAAAATTGGTATTCAAGGGTTTACAAATAGCTTATCATCTCCACAGTTTATCACCAGTTTCGCTGCTTTTTTTGCCATATTCTTTTTGGGCTTCACTCGTGGTGAATTTAATCATTATCTGGTTTGGACTCGACTTGGTGCTTTAGTGCTACTGGTAGCCATACTATTTGAAATCCACCTTGATCGTCGCTCTACTGCCAGCTACATTAGTTTACTCTCAACAGCGTTCGCTCTTGGTTTAGGTTTAGTCCTGATACTGCTGAGACCGCTACCATTTGCCTTCGGCATCAGTTCCGATATTTTAAGCATCATAATGACTTTTGTACTCGCTTATGGAAGCATACACCAAATCCGATTAGTCAACAATCACAAAAATATTCCCCTTTCCCGGCGTCTGCTGTCAACCATATTGCTAAAAGACCTTTCTACCTTAGCTTTTGGGTTAACCATGCCAATTTATGTAGCATGGCCTTTGTTTTTGCTCAATGGTTCGAGTTTTTTTCTCAGAGGCTATCTTTTAATACTACTGAGTCGGCTTTCCTAGGTTTGCTCTCAAACACCGAAGAATACCGGTTATGTTTTAATCAAAATCGCAAAAAATAACTCCGGCTTAAAAGCCAAATTAGAACTGGTAGAACAACACAAATGGATAAACTGGAATCGGTTGCTGTGAAAGGAGCAGTGGGTGTTGATCTAGCTCAAAATAAGATGGCTGAAAAACCGTGCTTAACATTCTTTTAATTCTATAAAGTGGTAGATCCTCTAGAGAACCTTAGTTGTTATCAACTAGGATAGTAAAATTATTTTTTACAAATGCTTTGGTAGAAGACTAAGGCCATAAGTCTGTTAAGGCCAATAAAAGTAGGATGTACCTCTTGTAAAGGTTTGCTTCCTAGGGATATTTCATTGGCCTAATGGTCTAGAACTGAGGAAGATGACTCTAGGACGCGAGCGGAACTATGATAACACAGAGCTGACCCCGATGAAGAATTGATCGACGCCCTCTATCATTGGGATGGGCAAAAGGGAACTCTGGCTGCTTATATTCCTGCCGAACGCCCTGTGTTTGGACGAGAAACTTATGCTAAGTTACTTCCCAGGCAGCAACATAAACGAATTGTGCGGACTATCGTGCAAGCAGGCATCCCAATGATTGTATATCATATGATTATTGGGATGCCCGATGATGACGATGAGAGTATGTTAAGGCTAGAGGAAGTACTTTGGGAAATCTATTATGAAGTGAAAGGGATTAATCCTGCACTGATATTTCAAATCAGTTCCTTTGTGATTTCTCCAATATTGGGAACGTCGCAGGGTGAAACAATTCGTAAATCAGGTCTGCTGCTATTTGACGACCACGCCATTTTTGCAGGATTCTGGACTGCGAGTGTTGACACTAAATACCTCAGCTATGAGCAAGTCTCTGATTGGCAGTTCCGCCTAGCTAGCATTGGCGACTCTAAAAATTTGCAAGTTCCTCAACGGTGTATAAATTTGCCGACAGAAGCAAAGAATGGTAAAAAAATGGCTTTAGAAGTATCATGAGCAGTGTTTGACTGCATTTTAAAGTTATCTAATAAATATACTGAAGCCGCAGAAAGCCCTTACTTGAGATCACCCTTATGGGGGATGGGCTAAAAAAAAAGAAACAGCCATGCAGGCAGTTGCTCTCTGGCTTGGTATAGGAATCGTACAGTAGCAAAAACAATATTAATCAGGGGAACAAGAATGACAATTGCAACAAACAGCCCTACTATTGGGCTAGTTGAATTGCCTCAGTTAAAGCTATCCGATGCCGAAGGCAACGAATAAAAGTCGTTGCGGAAATGGGAGCCGATTATTAGTAAGCAAGTTTTACTATCTAATCTCCAAGCAGGAGGATTTGAGACTAAATTCATTAATCTCCGAGATGGGGATTACGAAGAAAATTACGGACGAATAACTTGGAGAGACATTGAACTGACGAAGAATTATGTCGGTGTTGATATCAAAACCGTCGATCCTGAAAGTTGTGAAGTTTGGTGCATTACAGTTAATTTTACTTTATACCGCGAAATAGCAATTATCCTTTTGAAGCACCAGGCAAGTAAAGGCAAGGCTGTGGTGATGGGTGGCTCTGCTCCGATTGCTGCTCCTCAAGTTGAGCTCCGCAACGGTGCGACAGTAGTTGTTCAGGATAAATCCGGTGCTGCTAATTGGCCACTATTTAATTATCTGTTAGGGAAAGGTCCCAGAGAAGCACTCACTGGTGTGGTCTTAGCTGATGGGACTCAATATTCTAACATTAGCCTCCACTTGCTCCCGAAGAATGGCCGTTACCATCTGTGGAAGTAGCCACACAGTGCCTCGGAACACAATATTGGATGGCTCCTTTTCCCCAGCATTTGATACCCATTGGTTCCATTTTTCCGGATATGGGTTGCGATCGCAAATGCGACTTTTGCCAAACTCCCACCTATGGCACAGGATATAGGCGAATGTCTCCTCAAAGGGTGCTGCAATGAGTGGAAATACAGCGCCAAGCAGGAGCTAAATCGGTGGTTAGGGTTTCCGATCAATTCCAGGGACGGGTGATTTTCCCCAATGGCCGAGCAGAAATTCTAGAGATTATGAAGGGGATGCGAGAACTGGATTTAGCAGTTCTGTGGCCGAACGGTCTAGAACTGAGGAAGATGACTCTAGGACGCGAGCGGAACTATGATAACACAGAGCTGACCCCCGATGAAGAATTGATCGACGCCCTCTATCATTGGGATGGGCAAAAGGGAACTCTGGCAACTTATATTCCTGCCGAACGCCCTATTTTTGGACGAGAATCTTATGCAAAGTTAGTCCCCTGGCAGTAACACAAGCGAATTATGTGCACCATCGTCCAAGCTGGAATTCCTATGATTAGCTATGGTGTGATTATTGGCTTGCCTGATGATGATTATAGTTTAGCCCAGCTAGAGGAAGCGCTCTGGGAAATGTATTATGAAGTGAAAGCTATTAATCCATCTATAACTTTTCAAACGACTCCTTTTGTGATTTCTCCGCTCTTGGGAACGCCACAAGGGGAAGGGATTCGTAAATCAGGTCTTCTGCGATTTGACGACCCTGCTATTTTTGCTGGATTCTGGACGGCTAGCATTGACACTAAATACCTGAGCTACGAGCAAGTCTCTGATTGGCCGTTCCGCCTAGCTCAAGTTGGTGACTCGAAGAACTTGCAATCACCTCAACGGTTTAGAACTTTGCCAACAGAAGCAACGAATGGTGAAGGTAAAAAATTTCCAGTGGCAGTATAGCAAACCTAATAAAATTACTGATTCATACCAATTATAAAAAAATGCTATGCTTGCTATGGGCGAACAATAAGCTGTAAAATCACAAAATCACAAAATATATTGGATTTGCGACTATATATAGTATTGGAAAATAAAAAATCCAAGTATATCAATCTTTTTAGTAATTGGTATCAGACGGACTCCTTGTGCCAATACACACCACCTGAGCTATTCAGAGGTTTGGAATTGGCAGATCGTTTGATGAATATTGGAGTTCAATGCACCCGATAAACAATTAGGGATCGCAACTAATTTGAAATTTTTTACCCTTGTGTAAATCCTACGCACGGGTTCATTTTTAAGCCTGGTTTTTTGTGACTATAAGCCGTGAACGCAATCCTCATTGCCAAATTACACTAGAAGTAGAAGAAAGATGATGAATAACTTAGACCTGACAACAGCCGAATTAAAAGAGATATTCCAGCAGCATCTAAAAGCGATCGCTCCTGCTAGATCGTTATTAGACTGGAACCATAAGAAACTGCAAATTTTTTATCTTCATGCTCAATTACCTGCTACCAAGGATGAAATAGATCAATAAATACTAGTTAAAACAGTATTTATTGATAGCTGGTATGGTGCTAAAAAACTAATGGCACTCATTGACAATTAAGGAGTAATTAATCTGAACAATTTTTTGATCCCGGCGGTTGACATTGAAGTCAATATCAAAGGAAAAATATTTTCCAGCCCATATATAGCAGTACGCATTTTTGAGATCCCGTAGCTCGAATGCGTCGAATTGCTTCTTGGGCAACGGTAGTATCCAACTCCTTCCAATGTTCATAGTTACCCATAATCGCTAAATGCTTGCCCCGTTGCACCACCTTTTCAAACAAGTACAATATATCGTCGGCATCTTCATCAGTAATGTAGCGATAAGGCCAGTAGGAAATCGATTTTGTCCCAATGCGAATAGTTTGGATATGGTCGAATTCTGGTTCGATTAAAGGTTCGATATACAGAGCGAGCTGCCATGCTTTCATTGTCATCGGATCGCCCCCTGTCAGCAAGACATCGCCGACTTCCTGATGCTCTCGCAGATATTCTTGAAAAACTCCCGATTCGCGGGTGGCAAATTTTAAATCGTCTATTCCCACAAATTGAGGCCAGCGAAAGCAGAAAGTGCAGTAAGCAGGGCAAACCTGCCATGCAGTGGGGAAAATCAAAACTGTTTTTTTCGTATTTATGCTGGATTCCAGCTACAGGTTCGCTATTGAGGGTAGGAACGTTGTACTGTTTTTGTCCGGCAGGATGTGGATTTAGTCCCTGACGAATTTGGTTTGCTGCTTCCCGGAGGACATTTTTAGGGGCGTTTTCTTCTAAAAGTCCAACTATTTGCCTCAAATCTGGAGGAGAAAGCATTTCCGGATGAGGAAAAGTTAAGCGAAAAATGGGGTCGTTGGGGATATCATTCCAATCAATCAGTTCTTCTACCACATAATTATTGCCTCGGAAGGGCAAAACTGTAGCTACAGCTTGCATTTCCAAACGATCACTTGATGAAACCTTTGCCAACTGAGGTAGTGAATTGATATCCTTGGCTTGATAAAAACGCATTTTTTTTTGCTTGAACTTTCATTATTATCAACTCTTGTTCGTTAAATGGTAGTGTAGATGTCGTGATTTACGGTGTAGGCAGGGAGCAGAGAACAGAAAACCGATCGAATGACTTTGATAGCACTATGCTTGATGGTTAGGAGAGTAATATACAGCGTATTCGGTGGTTTATGAAGTACAGTAGTAGGAGTTTATAAAATGGTTTTTGAAGTGTTTAGTCTTCACGAAATTCTGAACCACAAAAATTAGTGTACCACATTTATATGGAATAGGCTGTAATTATATTTCTAGGAGAATGTGTAGATGCAGCGTTGAAAAACCGTCCTAATGTATGCCTGTAGCGCTATAACTTCCACGTAGTGGCAGTAGTCTAGGTCGCTCAAAAAACACTATCAACGCAAAATCCTGGAGACTTGGTGACTGCTTCACAGCCATCAACCCTCCAGGATTTCAAACACAAGCGGGAGTTTAAAAACCCGTCAGTTTTAGTTAGCTACGGGATGAAAAATAACTCGGCGACTTTAGTCGCCCTTCCCCATTACGGAATAGGATATTAAGCCCTATTCAACACTCATTTCTGGAGTCAAGTTGGCTGTAGGATAGGCGAAACGCCTGTATAACTTAATGTTATCACTCTGTACTATGGACCAAAGCACTCCCTTAACCCACGAGCGCCTGTTTAACCTTCTGGTTCATCAGCTAGAGACTGGCAGAGCACCCTCTCGGTAGGAATTTAAACCCTTGCCGATAACCTAGACCTCGCGAGAGTCTTATACTGGTCAGGTGTTGGGCTGATATACTCGGAGCTTTTTATGTGGTGAGATGCCTAAAGCAACGAGGATATGACTTGCCCCTGATTGCGATGGGGTTTGTTACCTATTCAGCAGAAGTAGCCAACTCTGTACTGCCAGCACTGCGTTTTATCGTTAAAGTATTAAACAATAAGATACCGATCGCCTTAATCAAATTACCCTCTAACTCATTAAACATTTTCATGTTCATGTCAAAAGCAATATTAGCTTCATCAATCATTCTATCTGCTGTTGCCTGATCGATGGGCAATTCATTCATTGCCTGACGATAGTTATTCTTAAATGCCTTCTCATCATAAATTTCTGGGAACTCATAGAAAGCAGTACCTTCCCCATCACTTAGATTCATGCCTCTCTGAGCAATTTTCTTGAGAATTTGACCACCAGACAAATCTCCTAAGTAGCGAGTATAGGAGTGAGCCACTAGCAATTCTGGTTCTGTTTCGGAAATTTCTCTGATTCTCTGTACATAAGCTTCACCCGCAGCAGAGGGAGCTACTTGCTCACGCCAACCAGCACCATAATAAAATTTTAAGTCTTGCTCTAAGCTTTGCTTACGGTTTAGTTCTGAAAAGTAAATCTGGGAAACGATGGGATGCTCCCTATGCTTTTGCATTTCTTCTTCCATCGCTGAATAAACAAAGTAAAGATTCTTAACTAAATTCTGGTAAGAATTCTTTTCTACAACACCTTTTAAAAAACACTTTACAAAGCCTACATTTTCTGCATTTGTATGAGCTTTTTTGGTTCCTTCACGCAATTGAGTTGCTAGGTTCACACTCATCTTAACTTTCCCTTACTAATAGAAAAATCTACATTCGGCCTATCAATTCCTAGATAAATTTAGAAACTAATTACCTATCTGCATAGCTTAAAATGAATTGATGATAATTGACATTAAGAATAATTAAGAAGTAAGTGTTAACTAAATTTGATATTTTGCCTCAAACTAAAAAGTCTATGAAATTACATGGTATTTGGCTCACAAATGTTGATAGTAAAGTTCTCCATTCCAGAGATAACATCGCTGAAGCAATGGATTTTTTTGCTGAAACAGGATTTAATGTTGTCTTTCCTATAGTCTGGAATAAAGTATTTACTCTTTACCCTAGTCAACTCATGCAAGCAACATTCGGTAGAGAAATAGAGACCATATCTACAGAAACCGTGATCCACTCGCAGAAGTAATTACAGAAGCAAGGCGAGTAGGTATTCAAGTTATCCCCCTTGGTTTGAATACGGGTTTGTCAGCTCTTACAAACAAAATGGAGGTGTGCTGCTAGCAAAAAAAACAGAGTGGTCTGCTCGTGATTATAACGGGAATTTATTAGTCAAAAATGGTTTTGAGTGGATGAATGTTTTAGACGAGGAGGTACAGAATTTTATGATTGATTTAGTATTAGAAGTTGCGACAAACTATGATCTTGATGGCATCCAGGGAGATGATCGTATGCCGCCGGCATTTCCCTCGGAAGGTGGCTATGATGCGAAGACAGTAGAAGATTATCGGCAGCAGTTTTCTTGTTATCCCCCTCACAATCATCAAGATCGAAAATGGTTGCAGTGGCGTGCTGATATACTCACAAATTTTTTAACTCGTTTATACTATGAAGCGAAAGCAGTTAAGCCTGATATTTTGGTTTCAATGGCTCCTAGTGTTTATAAGTGGGGTTTGAATGAATATTTACAAGACTACCCTAATTGGGTAAATCGGGGAATTGTTGATATTATACATCCTCAGCTTTATCGCCGTGACTTTGCTAGTTACAAGTCTCTGGTACAACAGTTACTTAAACAGCAGTTTACTGGCAGTCAGTTACCGAAGTTGTATCCTGGTATTTTAATCAAAATCGGTTCTGATCGAATTAATGTAGATGATCTTTTGGAGGCGATCGCTTATAACCGTTCTGTAGGGATTAATGGAGAAGTGATGTTCTTTTTATGAAGGTTTGCGAGAGAATGGTGATGCTTTGGGTAAGGCATTAAGAAATAGTTGTTATGCTCAAGCGATCGCTCGCTATTGAGCAGGCAGGTAGAAGGCGGAAGGATAAAGAAAAAGTATATTTGTGAGTGGCGGATTTGGTATTTGATCTCAGGTTCAGTAAAACACTTATAAACTTATAATTAGGCTTGTAGTTGCGATGCGGCACCACAAATATATCTCTGGCGCCACATCGCAACTAAAAACAAGGAATTTCTGATATTTGGTCTTTCAGACTGAAAAAAATTGGTAGACTCTAAGAGCGGTAAGTAGCGCCAAATATATTGTCGCTCCAGATAACTTAATATTTGGCGTTGCTTAGTAGGGAGATGAATTAGGCATCAGGACTTAGGAAATTTTCCCAGACTAGGGTTGCCTAAGCAAACAAATTCATCCCATAATTAACCAACGCCTAATATTTTCCCATCCTACTTACTCTTTAGTAACATGAAACCAGAAAAAATTGCTCCTGGATTAATCACTGTCTTAGAACACTATCAACAACAAGGAGAAAAAGGTCTTAACCTCCATCTCTGCTCATTAGGTTTGATTAATGATCCAAAAACTTCTAAACCAACTTTAGCATCAGTATTTATCCGTTGTCAAGCAGATGCTAATCTTAATCACCTCAGTGAGTATGGAGTCAAAGCCAAACAGTCTACAGGCAAAATTCGCACAGCTATTGTTCCCTTAGAAAAGATTGGTCGTTTATCTGAAGAATCAGCGATCGCTCCCATTACTCCCTCTCGTTACCTTAAGCCTTTATTAGACGTAGCCAAAACCAGCTATTGGTTTGTCTAATTTTCAGGTACAAACAGGGTTAACTGGCAAAGGAGTGATTATTGGCATCATCGATAGTGGTATTGACACTACCCATCCTGCTTTTACTGGTAGAATTCTGCGCATCTGGGATCAGACTCTCCCTAATGATGGTAAAACTGAATACCCTGAAGGATTAGATCTGACTGGTGACTTACCCAAAGGCATATTAGCAATGTCTTGCGATCTGACTGGGCATGGTACTCATATTGCTGGAATTGCAGCAGGTAATCATCCCACATTTACAGGTGTCGCTCCTCAAGTCGACTTAGTAATAGTTAAAGCTGGGTTAAATACATATATTGCCGACGCCATCGACTATATACTTCGGGTAACAGATGAACTACAACGACCAGCAGTAGTTAATCTCAGTTTAGGAGACCACTATAATGCCCACGATGGAAGCGATCCTTTATCTAGTTTTATCGATCAAGAATCAG
This sequence comes from Trichodesmium sp. jk18x7bins.61, assembly GCA_022822685.1. Lineage (GTDB taxonomy): Bacteria > Cyanobacteriota > Cyanobacteriia > Cyanobacteriales > Microcoleaceae > JAJEAQ01. Next base: position 1,490 of record JAJEAQ010000343.1, on the reverse strand, counting down.
GGCCAGGTAAAATTGTCTGTTGTGCTGCTGGTAATGAAGGCAATGTTGATATTCATTCAGAAACTATTGTGCTAGAAAGTCAACAAGTCTCCCTCCGCTTTCTGATACCTGCTTCTATATGTTCCTCCCCTCTCAGATGGCGGGCAGAATTAAATGGTTGGTACCCTAGCACTGATCAAATTGAAGTAGCAGTGCAATCACCGGAAGGGAGTCGCACTCAGTTTCAGGGTATCGATGACAATGGCTACTCCCATCAAATGTACCAATTATCAGGATCCCAGGTAAAAATTACTATGTATGGCCCAGAGCATACAGATAACGGCGAACATTGGTTTAATATTGAGATTACCCATGAGCCGAATTCTATATCGATTACTTCTGGAAATACGGGTACTTGGCGACTTTTGTTAAATGAGGTTGTTGTCAAGAATGGTAGAGTTAACGTTTGGAGTGGAGAGAGTCGGAAGGGATTTGATGTTGTGTTTACAGAGGAGGGAGTGCAAGATTTGATCAAAATTGGTTCTCCTGGAGCGGCAGCGCGGGCAATTACTGTAGGTTCCTACACATCCCGGTTATCGTGGCAAGATGGCGATCGCAACTTGCAAAAGGTAGCATTAGATTTGAATACGGTTTCAGAATTTAGTAGCCCCGGCCCTTTACGTAATGGTATTCACAAGCCAGACGTAGTTGCACCAGGAGCAATGGTAGTTTCTGTTTTGTCTTCTACTTCTACTTGTTCCTCAATCATGCAAGTTGACCAATTTCATCGAGTCACGGCAGGTACAAGTATGGCAACGCCATTTATTACTGGGTTGGTAGCATTGCTTTTGGAGAGGGAACCACACTTAACTCCTGAAGAAATCAAGGAGCGTTTGCGAGCAAGTAGTTTTATACCAGGAAAACCACCGGGCAGTTTTGATCCGAAATGGGGTTTTGGTTTGATTAATACTAGAAAATTATGAGTCAGAAAGTAGTAGGGTGGGCAAATATGGACTTATTTGGAGCTAAGATAAATTTAGGTTTTTTGCCCACCCTACATACTCTTTGTAGGTAGGGTTGAGGAACTGTAGCTTGCTTCCCCTTAGGGAAACCCAACAGTAGTAGTAGAGTGAGCAAATATGGACTTATTTGGAGCTAGGATAAATTGAGTTTTTTTGCCCACCTTAAATAAAGTAAGCTTCGATTCATATAGAAGCGAGCGCCAGACAAAAAAACCTCAATTGCTCCTAGCGGATGTGATCAATATCACTATTTTAGTTGCTCTTCTTCATAGATTTATTCTTTTCATATCAACTTGAAACTGCTTTATATAGTTAGGGCCTTTTTGAGATGATTCCCATAATTTTTTTTCACATTCTCAATACATAATCAAGTCATTTTAGATAAGCGAGCGCCAGACAAAAAATCTAACTTAAATTATTCATTGCCCTTGTGATTGATCTCACTATTTTAGTTGCTATTCTTCATGCTTTCAACCTTTTTAGAGCAAT
>JAJEAQ010000132.1 GCA_022822685.1 Trichodesmium sp. jk18x7bins.61 | reverse complement strand
GGTACATAATTAGTATACAAGTTCTTTAAAGGAAGGAAAAAGAAAGAAGAGAGAAGGTCACTTTATGACTTTTAGGCAACTGTACATTTGAACAGAATCCTCCATGCATTCCCAACCTATAATCTTTGATGCACGGTGGGGTAAGCGGGAGTGACTTAAGGTATGATGCAAGGAGGTTCCATGGAAAGTCCCTACGTCCACTAAGAGCGTATAGCTAGAGACAGGATTTTTTTTACATAGCCATCATCAAGTTTTTTGTTGGTTGTATTTTCCTAGGGTTAATTAAGCATACATTTCTTATGACTCGCGCTAGTACACCACGATAAGCCAGGCACACCAATCTCCATCTATAATCTTTGATGCGCGATTAGTGTGTGTAATGGCAGCCATAGTTTATTATATTTAGTTGCTTGGGGAGATTTAGTGGCGATCGCCTCCCACTTTTTAGATTAATTTGAATAAATGTTGCGACAAAGTTTGAGGAGACTCAAGAGTAGGTGTATGTAAGTTGGGCAAGAAAATCAAGTCTATTGTGGCTCAGTGATAACTTAAGAGACTGTTTGTAAAACTCAGATTAAATTCTGGCGTAGGATGAGTGAGGGGTCAATATTTCCTTGTACTGATTGGAATTTTAGTTGTCTGCCGTAACCCATCAGAATTAAACACTCTAACTATCTTAATATTTACTTGACAAACAGTCTGTAATATTTGCCTACCCTACTACCTACTAACGGCCTCTAAGGTTAGATCAGTTTTTTTTATATGTAAAAAAACTTTTTTCTGCTAGTGAACAACGCCTAACGGCCTCTAAGGTTAGATCAGCCTTTGCCTCTGACGAGGAGTCGTTGCTAGCTCTGTGAAGTGAACAACGCCTAACGGCCTCTAAGGTTAGATCAGGGTAAGTAATCCCAGTCCACATTGGTTTCAATGAGTGAACAACGCCTAACGGCCTCTAAGGTTAGATCACATTTAGAGACTGAATATGAGCAACACCATATAAAGTGAACAACGCCTAACGGCCTCCAAGGTTAGATCAGCTGACGGGACTGTTTTTGACGCTTTTCCTTTCGAGTGAACAACGCCTAACGGCCTCCAAGGTTAGATCAGTTCCAAGTCTTTGATAGTCAAGCCATCTGGTTCTCTGTGAACAACGCCTAACGGCCTCCAAGGTTAGATCAGTCTAGAGGTGCTAAAGGAGTATCAACCTTATTTCGTGAACAACGCCTAACGGCCTCCAAGGTTAGATCAGTTGAAAGTATCAGCTATTTTTTTAGCGAATCTGCGTGAACAACGCCTAACGGCCTCCAAGGTTAGATCAGTGCGAAGCCTGAAACAAGCATCACCAAAGGGCTGATAACTAATTATACAAGCACCTCCCACCCAAAAGCAATCCTCAGTCAAAAATTCCCAAAAAACTCTAAATTAGAATCTCTATAAGTCTTGCCACATATAGGTTGTAGAAAAAAACAAGCACCTCTAACCACTTGAAAAATCCCCAAAGCTATACAAATCCTATCTTTCCAGCCCACAACCCCCCAAATCCAACTCCACGACAAGAGATGCTTGTAAAAAAAACTCAAATAATCCGATGGCCACTAGGCATCAAAGGCCAAGACCCTGGACGATTATAATCCACAATACCCCGGACACACTGATGTGATAAACGAATCAACAATAAATTATCTTCCTTAACCAAAATTTCCTCCAACTGCCAGCGCAACTTTTCCCGATCGCGCTGACTTAACCAACAACGAAACATGGAATATTGCACCCTTTCCCCATAACCTTGAAGCAACTTATATGCCTTGCGCCAACGCTTGAGGCTGCGAATATCATAAGCTACCAAATACCAATTTTTGTGTTGTGCCATAACTAAATCAATCCTACTTAACTGAAACACTTTGCCTTTAAAAGCCATCAAAAATCAATTTCTCAACTCCAGATATCATCCCATCTACCGGACAATCAATTTTCCAAACAAACCTCCTTCACCAGACCACTCCTTCTCCAACAAGTGCACCTCTAACTCAAACAAGCGCCGATAAGTCAGTGAATAACCCAAAATCGGATGCTTCCAAGTCTCTTGCTTACGTTGTTCATACAAATCAATAAACTTGCGCCGACCACTTTCGGTCAACCAAACCTGCTGACCTCGCACTTCAAAATCAGCCTCCACATGCCACTGACTGCGATTTACAGAAGCCATCACAGACATATCCACCAAAGGGACTCGGAAAATCTCTAGCAAATCTAATCCCAGTGGGGCAGCTTGGGAGCGAGGTTGATAATAAAATCCCAAAGCCGGCTCCAACCCCACTGTTAAAATGGCATTCATCACATCTTTGAGTACCAAAGCATAGCCAAAACTCAACAGACAATTAAACCTATCTTGAGGCGGACGACGGTTGCGACCTGAAAATTCTAACAGTGGGGATACATCTGAGGAAATCAAACAGGGTAAAGCATCAGAATACAAAGCAACTAAGTTCCCTTCTAAACCTAATAAACTAGCTAAAGACTCTGCTTGTGGCACTTTTTTAAGAACAGTTTTCATTTTAGCGATCACTTCTTGTAACTGAAGCGACTTTTTCTTGATGCTCCTCTGCCCGCGCATCAAAAACTTTCGTTGCTATTCTCCACGACATTGCACCAACTGCCGAGCTAACTGTAGACAGAATTCAGAATTGCTCAAAGCTGCATATTGACAAATCCGCCGTTGAATACTTCCCTGGCGAGAATCAAAACTGCCCAAATATCGTCCACCACCAGAAACGAAATGTACGCCGATATCATTTTCCACGCAGAAGTACAGAGCCTGAGTTGAAATTTGAGAAAAGCTATGCAATACAAGTTGAGCTATCTGTTGTGCTGCCACAGTTTCCACAGGTTGCCCACGCCTAGTAATTTTGATTTGTTCTCCAGTGCGCCCTACTACGGTGCCAGGTTCAAGAATATGAATCACCTGTCGATCGTCATCCAGGGGAAACAGGCAGATAGGTTGCCATTCTCGGTTGTGGCTAAGTCGCGCTTCTTCCGGTAGACAGACTGGAGCCAGGGAACAATGGACGCAGAGACGTTCATTCTCAGTTACAGGTGGCCGATAGGGAGATTGGCGCAGTTGTTGAGCTGCTTGGATAGCTGCTTTTGCAGTTGCCCTCCCTGCATCATCTAGGGGAACATGAATCAAAACATTATCTGCATGGTAGCGGATGCGACCTTCTGTAACCGTGATACCTAATGCTGATTCGATGAGATAAGCATAAGCTAGTATTTGCAGGCGATCGCTCTCCCAAGCCTGAGGTTGCTTTTGGTTGTCACGACAACAACGTCCTCGTTTATGTTCATAGGGAATGGTTTGTCCGTCCAGAGTGCGCAAAGCATCCATACGACCACGTAAACCCAGTTCTTCACTTTCGAGAAATAAGTCTTCCCAATCTTCGTCTTCTTGTTTTTCGAGTTCGGTATGTAAACGCCTACCAGCAAATACGGAGGCATTTTGGGTATGGAGTTGTTCAACTTCTTCTAGGTAAAACAGTCGTTGGCAGTAAGCAAAAGCGTGTAAGGCTGAAACGTGAATAGTGGTTTTTATTGAATCATTAACCTGTGATTCCATTGATTCCTCCATAAGATTAACTAACACGCCTTACAGCATCACAGGTTATATTTTTCAAGGCCAAAGGCAATCAAAGGGTACTTTACTTGAGTACCTCCCTTTCAATAATTTCCCCTAGCTCCCCTTGGAAAGATGATAAGAGACTGTTTGTAAACTAAATATTGAGATAGCTAGAGTTTTAATTCTGATGGGTGACGGCGGACAACTCAAATTCTGAGCAGTACAAGGAAATATTTCCGCCGTCACCCACCCTACCCAATAATTTAATCTCAGTTTGACAAACAATATCTAAATAAGACTTTCTAGTTGTTTTAACTATCCTATATTCACCATGGCGCTTGCATCCCAACTACGAACAAAGTTTTTTTTATACGCAATTAAGCGGACATGATATAAAATAGCGGTTCTAGGGAGCGAAGTTTTTTATAACTAATTATCTGGACATGATATGACTAGGCGAGCGCTCCTAATAAAAATCCTAACATCCATTTATTTAACAAAAAGCATCCTCACCAAAGTTGCCCACAGAAAAAGTCTGCCACCTAGTATTTTTTGAACCAAGATAATCAACCCAAGTCGGCAATAGTATGTCACCTTGATAATTTGTCACCAACCATTGTGCGGATTCTGGTAAGTCTCCTAATATATGTAAGTCATTAATTAAATCTCGACTTTCTCCTAAACTTAATCCGCCAAATCTGTTAATAGCTTCTGGATGTTCTAGAGCTTGCAAAATCCGATTTTCTAGACTATTTGGCTCGGCATCAGAATTTACACAAACAATTAAATCAAGTCCACACAAAATTTCTTGATAGTCAGGTTTGGTGTTTCTTATGTGATTAATATCATTTTCTTTGCGACGCTTAAATGTTCTCAGAACTGTGGATGATTTGGGAATAAATGAAACCCCTATTGCAATTTTTACCCCTAGATGCTGTATTTTGTTATTTTCTCCTACTAAAGATAGTAATAAACCATAAATTGTTGCCGGTGGTGGATATAGATAAGAAGGTGCGTACTCTCTGGAGTAAGAATTTGTAAATGTAGCAAAAGGAGCTGTAATTTGTAAGACAATCATAACTAAATAAATGATAATTTAAATAAATTATTTGTGAGATTATTTGATGAAATTATTATAATCTGATACACTTAATTGCGTATAAAAAATTTGTTTGTAGTTGAGATGCAAGCGCCCCCCCTAAATCTAGAGCAATCAACCAACTAAAAAGTTTGATTGAGCGCCTTTTGAGCGGACATAATATCAGAAAATTTAGTTAGAGATTGTTTATAAAGTAAATCTTGAGATAGCTATAATTTTTAATTCTGATGGGTGGCGGCGGACAACTAAAATTCTGAGCAGTACAAGGAAATATTAACCCCTCACCCATCCTACGCCAGAATTTAATCTGAGTTTTACAAATAATCTCTTACAAAACCTCTCTGTTATGATTAATTTGCTCTGCTGGTAGGGTTATATAAATTAACGCTGTAACTACCTTTTTTTTAATTTGATATTACTCCCCTCTTTCCAAGCGTTACGTAAGTCTTGTTTTAATTAGCGGTAGCAATACTGTTAATATCAAGAGCCAAATCTTCAGCAATTTGAGTCATTAATTCTTTAACTCCTTTACGAATACTAGGATAAACGTTTGCCCCCATTTCCCTTAATTCTTCTGCTTCTTGTGTAATATAACCGCCAAAAATCCAAATTTCCTCAGCCGGAATTTCCTCGCATTTTATTAACTGGCATAACCTTGGTGCAGTTAAAATATCTGCTTCTGGCTGTTCAAAACAGTGCAAAATTTGAGGTACTGGATGATAAGTCCATCGAAAAATAGCTGACTCTGGAGAAAAATCAAATAAAAAACGTGCATGATTTCCACCTACATTTGCTAGTTTAGTTACTGCTTGTAACACATCTACAATTCGCTTTGGCTCGATTAATCTTTCTGGGGTAATTGCTAAATCATATTGAAACCGAGTTGTAATTGTTTCAGTAAAATAAATTGAAGTTCGAGCAAGTTTATTATCTTGATTTGCTTGTTTTTTTTGTGCCTTTTTATGTTTTTTTCCACTGCGAGAATTAAAAGTAATTTCTATTTTTTCTGCACTTTGAAGAGAAACGGCACGAGTAACTTCTAGCGCCCCCCTTCGTTTTACTGTTTCACCAGCTTTACCTGGTTTAGCATCCATATAACCCATAACATCATCATCAATAAACCTGTTTGGGTTATATATTGCTTTGTCTTTGGCAAGCACTAACTTGATATCTTGTTCCTCTTCAATTCATTCTCGATTTACAGGAATTCCCATTACTTGCCAATAGTAACGAATCGCCCACTGAATTGCTTCGGCAGAAACAGAAACGTGCAATTTATCTCCCCAGAAAACTTTGGGTAAAGTAGTACAGTTGCCTTCAGTTTCACCACGATTATTCGCAGCAACACCACGAGCTGTAATTAGATTGTTAAATAAATGATAAGTCTTGTTTTTTTCTCCTTGTATTTCTATATTGTGGATGGAATATCTGCCATGTCATAACGTGTTGAATCTTCATGATCTGGCTCATCTTTTAAATCTTTTGTTTCTGCTGCATAATTATCAGGTTCTTTCATTCCTTTATCTTTTAAAATTGCAGCAGTTCTTGGTGTTGGCCACTGGTTTTGATAACTGACTATTGCTAGTGTCATTAAACTCAGGCACTCTTCCCAATATTTGCGCATCCATACAGAAAATTCACCTAATTCAATTCCTTGTAAAAATGGATTTCTTAATGTCATTGGACTACTAAAAACAATACCTTCTAGCCTGACAAAATCTGATTGCACACGACACTTACAAATACTCATTAGTATCTTAGTTGCGACTCTATCAAAATTAGGTGTATTTGATGAAGTATTGCTAGAAACTTCACCAAGTTGTAGGTATAATTGCCATGTAAAAGGATCAGAAAATAAGGTAGCATTTTTTTCAGTAAATCCTTTTTCAATCATAGCTTCTTTCCCATTGTGTAAGTTTTTTCTTTCACGATTCAATTGTGCAAATATTTCTGTATTAAATTTGAGAATATTGTGCAAACCATTATACCAAGGCCTACCCTTAACTAAATTTTCTGTAGCAATTTCTCTCCCGAAACTGACAGAAATATCAGTGCCGTTTTTGCCTACCTTGATCCATTATTTAAGTTATTATTAAATACTTCTTCATAGAGTTGAATAATTGTTGAATCAAACTTAATTTTTTGGCGTGCTGTAACAGTTTGTTGCTGGCTCCAAGGTACATCACCAAAAGCCCAGACTTCACAACTGCTTAATTGTTGTTTTCCAGCAGTTTTAGCGCCAACTCCAGTCATTAAATAATGCAATATCCTCAATTCCAGAAGCAAAAAATTTATCGTAGCTGACCATTTCATAACCATTTGCTTGACGAATTTCTGCCAAATTTTCTAAATTATTAATGTGGGGAATAATCAGCGCAAAACGATACTTGGATGATTTTAATCGAGACTTTACCTGATAATAACTACAGGCAATTGGTGCAAGTAAAAGACTAATAAAACCTTCAGGAGATTCTTGTAATTTGGTTTTGTCATTTAGAGCAAAATGTTTTTCACTAGCATTAGGATACACC
>JAJEAQ010000034.1 GCA_022822685.1 Trichodesmium sp. jk18x7bins.61 | reverse complement strand
TAGTAAGTATTTATTCTTAAACAATTCCAGTCTAGATAAATAATATATGATTATGTATGACTTATAAATTTACTATATAGTGAATGATAAGTATCTATTTGGTTGGTCAAAAAAATCCAGAAGATGCACAAGAGAATCAACAGGAAAATTCAGATCATTCCCATGTTTTGTTATGGCATATGAATTATCACCCAGATAGTGGGCAGTTATTCTTCCCTCTAGATGGTTCGCTGTTCTTTGTACCTATGGCCTTACCTGGTGATGATGTGAAAGCAGAAGATTTTAAAGCTTTTTATTTTGATGGTAGTCAGGGATTATATTTACATCCCAATGTTTGGCATGAGGGAATTTTCCCACTAACTCCAAATGCCAGATTTTATGATTGCCAAGGTAAAGTTCATGGTAGAGTTAGTTGCAATATTGCTGAAGAATTTAGAGTGTTTCTTTTTGTACTTTTATGCAAACCAGATGAGTAATCTTTGAAATAACTCAAAAGTCAAAAACTAGATCAACTGATGGTTTCTATATTAAGGATGTTGAGAAATAAAACTCTAAATTAGTCATCAGTAATTTTACTTACGAGTTTAATATTGTTGAGTAAACTAATTAAAAATATTGGGCTAGCTAAGGTTGGGATTAATAGGCGATCGCCCTTTTCTAATGTTTATTAGAATCAGGTCTTAATGTCGATCCCCTACCCTATTAACCCTTAAAATCTAGCTAGCTTTCTTAATTCTATTTACAATCCAGCTCAATACTAGGTAAATTAGTCCCAGGTAAATTGTAGCTGTCAGTAAAATGTAGAACAGGTCAAAATCAATCATCATGGACACCCCCTAGTTGGAATTTTCTTTTTACTCTCTATACTTCATATTATTGCTTAAATTTCAGACTATGACACCCTCTAATTTAGTAGATCAATAATGGTGATCTAGATATACCAAGGGAGTTAACAGAATACAATTACTTATATTTATACTGTATCTCATAATGAAACTTAAAAATTATTTGTATGTTTTCCTCACTACATTAGTAATAGTCTTATTTTGTCAGTACCTGCTTGCTAATGCTAATGCCACTACCCCAAAAAATTCTGTTATTAACGAGTTTATTGCTCAAGTACCAAATACCCCAAAGTTTGCCTTGCCTATTGAATGTAACTTAGACCAAGACTGCTTTATATTATTGTATAGTGATCGCGACCCTAGTCCCAAAGCAGTAGACTTTGGTTGTGGCCGTCAAACTTACGACGGCCATAAAGGAACAGATTTTGCTATACCAGATGAAAAAACTATGGCTAGAGGTGTACCTGTAGAGGCGGTGGCGGCTGGCAAAGTGCTACGAGTGCGAGACGGAATCTCTGATAAACGGGTAAAAAATCAGGCTGATCGAGATGGAGTAAAAGAGATTGAATGTGGTAATGGGGTTGTAATAGATCATGGCAGTGGCTGGGAAACCCAATATTGTCATCTCCGCAATGGTAGTGTTGTTGTTAAACCAGGAACAGTGGTGAAGGCAGGTACTAGATTAGGAATGGTGGGAGAATCTGGCTTGGCTTCTTTTCCTCATGTACATTTGAGCGTTCGATATCAAGGAAAAATAGTAGACCCTTTTGTCGGCCAGAATTCTGAGATTGGTTGTAATGTTACTCGTAACCCAATCTGGCAACAGCCATTGAGTTATAAACCGACAGGAATTATTCGGAGCGGGTTTGCTTCGGAAACACCTACTATGGATGATTTGTGGGAAGGTAAATTTGATCAGAATGTTTTGCCTGGAGATAGTGCTGCACTAATATTCTGGGTACAAGTATACGGCGTTTTACCAGGAGATAAGGAGCATTATCAATTATTTGCCCCTAACGGCGAACAAGTGATCGACAATACAAAGGAAATGAAATCTGCCAACAAAACATGGATGGGATATGTCGGGAAGCGAAATAATTCTCAGCGCCCACTTGCTACAGGTAAATGGTGGGGTGAGTATAGTCTGATTCGAGGTGACACAGTATTGGTAAGTGTCAGAAAAGAGGTACAATTATAGGTAGTGATGCATAGTAATGATCAGATCCGATTATATAAATTTCAGTTTGTGGCTATGAATTTTCCCTGGTGCTAATCTACTGACCTACCAAGGATTGTAGCATGCTTGTTGTGAAGAATGTGGGTACTAAAATCATCAAATATGAACAGATTCACTACGGTAAACCTCGGTTTCGTTGTCAATATTGTAGACGACAATTTGTTGAGAATGCTAGTCGCCAACCTAATTCATCACAGGGTGAAAAGCGCCTCAAGCCATTATTCAAAAAAGGGTTTAGAGTATTATATGTACCTACAAAATCCCTAGGTTTTTATAGCAAATGATCATCATTGCTCAGGTAGCAGGTAAGAGGCGGAGGTTGTATGCAAAGTCCCTACAAAAGTTTGAAAAAAAGGCTGCTCTAAAGTACTAAGCCTTCGTAGTATTAAGCGAATCATTGCAGTGTAAATCAGAGCTTGACTAATTTCAGGTAGTTGTTCATAGTCTAGAGTTAAACGTTGGTTCAGAACCAACTATTCAAAAGTTCTCATCGTCTGAGTAAGATTTCAAAATTTGGCGTTGCTGAAACTGGGTATGAACTCCACCAATTGAACAACTGAAATAGCTCTCATCATCAAGTATGTAATTAGTCGCCAATTGACGATTCATACTTTCATTCAGCAACGTTCAAACTCTTTACTTTGTACGCTTGATTATCTCTACTTGTGTGGATATCAGGTTTGCGATACTACTGACGCAACGCGACCGGATCCCTAAGGCAAATTTTTGTCCGCTATAACCCGCATCAGCCCAAACTAATTCTAGATTAAGAAGGTTCTCCGCTTGTTCCATAATCAGGGCTGCAGCGCCTAAACGTTCTCCCATATTAGCTTCACTCACGAATACTCCCAGTTAAAACCCCTGCCCAAGTAGGTTTTATTGCTGTGTCATAATTATGTCTTTTTTGGTTTTTCTGATCCTTGGCAAAACATTAAAATTCATAATATAATAAATGCAATGGACATTGCATTTTTGGTCTTCTTAATACTTTTTATCGAATCTAGGGAATTATGGCTTGATAAATTCAGAATTTCGACAATCTAAGTAACGTGACCAGGACTTACGCATTTTTTGGGCTTTAAACGCTATATATAGTGTGGCACTCTAGTTTCAGATTACTATATATAGTGCTTATGCGTAAATCCTGGTGACAAAAAAAGAGGCTAAAAGTAGTAAATACTTTGACTATCCAAAAAAAAGAGAGGCACTTGCAGCAATACTACAAACAGCAAATTTGTAAGCAAGAGCCCCGAACCAATATATATTCTTTTTTTTAATATACAGCAAAATCTCGAAAATTTTCTGTATAGATATTGGACTAGGGTTTTATTGCTGCGAGTTCCTCACACAACATAAGAGGTAAATTCGATGATTAAAACAACAAGAAAAGTTTAAGTGTCTGAGGTCGAATCAAACCTTAACTCTCAACACAAAATTTCTTCCCACACTACTGAAAGCTTTGCATGGCAGAAATCCGAGTTGACAGCATTACCTAAAAATCCAACTTGTTTACCACAGATTGAAAAAAAGCTTATAGATTCATCTGAAACTTACAAATACTTAATCATTGGTGGCGGTCCAGCTGGGCTGCAATTAGCATATTTTTTAAATAAAGCAGGACAAAATTATGTTCTTTTAGAAGCTGGAGAAAGAGCTGGAAGTTTTTTCGAAACATTTCCTCGACACAAAAAATTAATCTCAATCAATAAGGTGTACACTGGCTACAAAGAACGAGAAGCACGACTAAGATCTGACTGGCATTCACTACTGTGTGATGATAACGAAATGTTTTTTGGACAATATAGTCGCCGTTATTTTCCTAAAGCAGAGGATTATGTCAAGTATCTTCAAGATTATGCGGAGTACTTTGAATTAAATATTCACTATGGAGCCAGAGTGAATAACATCAGTAAAACTGAAAATTTTACGGTGAAAACTGAAAGTGGAAAAACTTACTTTTGTGAATACTTAATCGTCGCGACAGGAGTTTCCTTACCCTATATCCCCAACATTCCCGGTATCGAACTAACAGAAAACTACTTTGACTGCTCCATCAATCCTGACGACTATATAAATCAAAGGGTATTGATTCTGGGCAAAGGAAATTCGAGTTTTGAAACAGCCAACCATCTAAGTGAAACAGCCAGAGCAATCCATGTGTGCAGTCCTAACTCAGTTAAACTAGCCTGGAATACTCATTATGTAGGTCACTTACGTGCAGTTAATAATGAATTTCTTGATACCTATCAATTGAAAGGTCAAAATGCTATCTTAGATGCCTATATTCAGAAAATTGAACATAAAAATGGGGAGTTTGTTGTTCATTTAACCTTCTCTCATGCTCAAGGACAAAAAGCTATACTCCTTTATGATCGCGTTATTGTATGTACGGGCTTCAGGTTTGATGATTCAATATTTGAGACAACTTGCCAGCCATAAATGAGGCTCGATCAACGTTTTCCTGCTATGAAGTGAATGGGAATCTATTAATGTTAAAGATCTCTACTTTGCTGGTACAGTAATGCAAGTAAGAGATTTTAAAAAAACCATGTCTGGTTTCGTACATGGTTTTCGTCACAATATCTCTGCTTTGAGTAATATACTAGAAGTCAAATACCAGAAAAAGTGTTGGCCTAGTCAATCTATTGTGCTCAATTTAAGCAAAATTGTTCAGTTAGTTATTCAGCGGCTCAGTATAAGTGCAGCTCTCTTTTTACAGCCGGGATTCCTCTGCGATCTTTTAGTAATAGGAATGTTAGATCAAAAAGCTATTTACTATCAAGATATTCCATTAGACTATATCCGTGATAGTAACTTAGGTAAACATAACAATTACTACACAATCACTCTAGAATATGGATTATCTAAAGAAGATTCACTATCGATTGAGCGAGAACCTGATGTAAACAAAGCCTTTAATGATACTTATTTACATCCTGTGATTCGACATTTCGATGGCTTGTCACTGTTAGGAGAACATCATCTGCCTGAACATTTAGAAAGTGATTTGCGACCAAATCACCATCCTGGTGAGCGCCCAATGCTTCAATCTCTTGAATACATAGGCCAATCCCAACAACAAAATGAGTTTCAAGAAATCTATACTCATATTCTTCTAGATTTCTTGAAATCGGAAATGAGCAAAAATTGCCTAGAAAAACCCACGATGATAAACCAGTAAACTCAACTTTTTTTGGTCTAAACATTTTGTGCAGAAGGTAGGCAATATGTTGGTGACAACAAAGCGTCACCATCATATTACAGCGCTTTTGAGATCAATACACTACACTAACAAAACTAATAGAGAAACAAAAACTATGAAAAAAGTGCTTTTTTGATCAAAAATAGAGTCAACAATCAACTTCATACTCCTTTTATTCAGTAGCTTGAAAATGATTCTGTACCAGCACGAGAACGCTTATCTTTGTGGTATTATAGTTGTGCCTGGTTGGCCTTCGATTTTGCGGATCTCAATAACATGATATTGCCTTATCCAGAATCAGAATCATCTCAAGATCAACTCAAACAAGCTATCAACAATCATACCTATGAGGATGGAAAACATTGGCCATTGTATCTAACAGACCTCAAAAAACTAGGATTTGATCAACAAATATCTTTTAGTAATGCATTGAAATTTTTATGGGGAAATGATACTTATTATCAAAGATTTGCCTTCTATAGAATGTGTCGACTTGCTTATGAGAATGAGCATCCGATCCTTCCCTACTGCATTATGGAATCCGTTGAGATGTTTGGCCATTTCTTGTTTGAGATATTAGCTAGTGTATCTGCACAGTTTCAGGAAGAAACAGGTATTGAATTACACTATTGTTAGAGTCGAATGGGATATCGCTTCCCCAAACTCTCCTTCAGAACCGGACATGAAAGTTCCCCTTCATCCGGCTCCTCCTAGCTAGTTTCTCTTGCGTTCACGACTGCCGTCAGAGGCAGTTTTGGTGTGGTGACAAT
>JAJEAQ010000312.1 GCA_022822685.1 Trichodesmium sp. jk18x7bins.61 | reverse complement strand
ATTGTCATTAGTAGTCAAGCTCAAAAAGCAATTTCCGAGTTACTCGCCTATGGCAAAAAGGGTTTATTTGAAGAATATCTGAGAGTTTTAGATGAAGTATCAGAAGCTCGATCTTTGTACAAAGAAGCATTAGAATTTCTGGCTAAACAACAAGAAAATGAAGGTTATGATATATATAACAATACTTTACTAGATTTATCTGATGCGACTTGGCAAAAAACTCAGAAAGGTATTGAAACAGTAAAAGATCGAATGTTGGCTCAAGGAATATCACCGAATTTTCCCAGACAACAATGGGTCAAAGCTGTAAAACTGCAAGTAGCTGGTGTAGTTGCATTAGAAGTAGAGGATTTGGCAATCAATGTTTTGGAAAATGTTTTGGAGCCTAATTTAACAAAGGATCCGAAAGGCAGTAAGAAGTTAATAGAGTTAGCTGCACAAAATGTTAAACCTGTGAAGTATAGAGTCCGAAAGAATGAAATAATTGTTAAAAAAGGAGAAAGAATTAACCGTAAAGCATTTGTGCTGCTAGATAACTTTGGCTTGAGTCGGCGTGGAGTTAATTGGTATGGCTTGGTGGGATTTATATGCCTTGTGAGTGAGGCTGTAGGTATAGTTGCGATAGTAGAAAGGCAACTTAAAGCCTGTTTAAGATCTAGAGATAATTTACTTTTGTTACTGTTGAGCTTGAGTGCGCCATTACTGCAGGCTTTGAGAGTACCGTGGAGTAGTTTGCCCGCAATAGGATTGTTGGTGGGAAATTTCTATGGTGCAACTATGGGAGTAACAGTGGTAGGGTTGATATCAGTGGTACTTCCTATTGGTATGGATATTGACAAAATAGATTGGTTGGCTAGCGCTATTGGGGGTATTGTTGGTAGTTTGGTAGCAGAAAAAATGCGATCGCGCGAGGAACAAGCACTTTTAGGAGTAGGAGTAGGGCTAGTTCAAGGTACAGTTTATTTGCTAACAACTTTGATTGTTCGTAAGACTTCTGGATTATTATGGTATGCAATTATAGGGCCGGTAGGTTTGCAAGCAGTAGCCGGTTTGGTATGGAGTATTGTGGCTTTGGGTTTGAGTCCATATTTAGAGCATTTATTTGATTTGATTACTCCCATCCGTTTGTCTGAGTTAGCTAATCCTAACCGCCCTCTACTGAAGCGTTTAGCATCAGAGACACCTGGTACTTTTCAACATACTTTGTTTGTAGCTAGTTTAGCGGAAGCAGCAGCACGAGAAATTGGTTGCAATGTAGAATTAGTGAGAACAGGTACTTTGTATCACGATATTGGTAAAATGCACGATCCATTGGGATTTATAGAAAATCAAATGGGTGGGCAGAATAAACATGATGAAATTAACAATCCGTGGGTGAGTGTGGAAATTATTAAAAAGCACATTACTGAGGGATTAGCGATGGCTCGTAAATATCGATTACCAAAAGCAATTCGGGCATTTATTCCGGAACACCAGGGTACAATGTTAATTGCTTATTTTTATTACCAAGCCAAGCAAAGATATCAAAAGGGAGCAAAAAGGATTAAGGAAGACTATTTTCGCTATGCAGGGCCGATTCCACAGTCACGGGAGACGGCGATTGTGATGTTAGCAGATTCTTGTGAAGCAGCATTGCGATCGCTTAAGGATGCTACTCATAAAGATGCCCTACAGATGGTGAAAAAAATTCTGCGGGCTCGTTTGCAGGATAATCAATTGGTTGATTCTGGTTTGACAAGGGCAGAAATCTCAAGTATTGCGGAAATTTTTGTACAAGTTTGGGAACAGTACAATCACAAGCGTATTGCTTACCCTAAAGCAGCAATGAATCCAAATCAACAAAAAGTTAAAACTGAAAAATCAGTTGTTAAATCTAATTAATACCAATTACAGGAGTTATATCATGTTGAGCCTGTCGGCTCCATGAATCGGATAATTAGTTATAAAAAACTTCGATCTCTACAACGTCTAGTTTCCCTCTTCCCAAGGGTGGCGTCGGGATAAGCTCACGGCTCTGGGAGATGGATCTTAAATTGCAGAGCATCCTCTTTTACAATTATTTACAGCGTATTCCATCTAAATGTGGTACACGGATTTTAGTAGTTCAGCACAACAAAAATTAAATCTTACTTCAATACTTCAAAAACTATTTGAAAAGCTGTTGCCACCGTACTTCATCAATCACCGAATGTGGTGTATTTATAAGTATTCAACCGAACATAATATTACTTTTTCAAAATGGTCATGACTTACGCAAAAGCACTATATATACTAAGTTAAAACCATAGCGCAACAGTATATATAGGGTTTATAGCCCCCAAATGCGTAAGTCCTGATGGTATAAAAGCCTCAAAACTTGTAGCAAATTTTTTTCACATTGGTGTGATCGCCAAATCCCATGTCTAAAACGATTGTATAAAATGACTGGCTTATACTACACAAGTAGTATAAAAACCACCTAATAGCGATCGTGCTAGAAATATAAAAGGATAAAGATATGGATAGAAAAACAGTAGAATCAGGATTAATACTACTGGCTTTCACAGGCTCCCAAGCGTACATCCACACCCTGATCTGACTATGACTATAAAGGCGTTTTTATTGCTCCCAGAAATTATTATTTAGGATTTAAATCTGTCGAACAAAAAGATCGGGGTTGGAGTGAACCAGGAACAGGATTATACCCAGTCTTAGATAATGTTAAAGATTGTGTAATTTATGAGTTAAGAAAATTTTTAACTCTGGTATATAACAATAATCCTAATATATTAGAAACTTTGTGGTTAGACGGAAATTTTTACTTATATTTGTCCCCAGTAGGGAAAAACTTATTTCTTATCGTCAGGTGTTTATTTCTCATAAAATCAGAGCTGCTTTTGCGGGTTATGCTTACTCTCAAATTAAACGAGTGGAAACTCATAGAAAATGACTATTAAATCCTCCAGAAAAAAAAGCCATAACCTCAATATTTTGGACTTAATGAAGATAGCTATCGACCCTTAACAAAATCATAAATTAATGCTTTCATTGAGTTTCTATATATGTTAGTTCGAGACTGCATTGAATTTTTAGAACCAGTCCAGCAAATGGGAGATTTACTGTTAGAAAAAATAGATTATAAAGCCATTCTGAAACAGCACCCAATTTCTACAGAATTCTTGCCAAAAATTCAAGAATATACAAGGGCAAAAAATGATTTTATTCATCTGCTACATTTAAGCCAAGCTTATCGGCAAGCCTTGAATCAATGGGAAGCTTATTGTAGTGGAATCAAAGTAGAAATTGGCAACGTAAAGAATTAGAAAGTAAGTGTGGATATGATGCCAAACATATGAGTCATTGTATTAGGTATTAAGAATGGGGGTGGAAATTTTGCAGGATGGTGTATTGTATGTAAATCGCAAAAAAGTTGGTGATGCTGAATATTTGTTATCCATTAGAAATGGAGATGTTGCTTATGAAGATGTGAAAAAATTAGCTGATGATTTGTTGGCCAAAATCAAGGAGATTAAAACTGAATTATCTGAACAAGTAGATAGAGAATTTTTGAATCAGGTTTGTGTGGAGTTAGTGGAAATGTCAGGAGTTTGTTAACTTGAAGGAATAGGGAAGAAGGAATAATAGCAAATAAACATCTCAAAAAATTGCCAAAGTTTTTCTAGGTTGAGCAGAAGGTGTTCAAGCAAATTATTCATTCACAGGTTGAAAGCCTACGCCAAAAGTTAGACAAAATTAAATTAACAATTCTGGCTCGTGAGAATTGAATTACTTCTTGATCAAATAATTTTTGCTCCCAAGTTCAAAAAAAGATAGTTACAGTAAAATTGTGCAAAATTATTAATGAATTTGTATTTCTCTCCTCTCCCTAACCCCTAATTCCTAGCTCCTCATCATAAAGACTTTGTAGAAATATATTTTAAAATTGGTATGATTCCTATTATTTTTTCAAGCTAAATCAATCATCAATTAATATTAGTTTATTGATTTAATTAATCGTCATCAACTCTATTAAAACTAGACTGACTACGAATTTCTTCTAAGGTTAAAGACGGTCTATTTTGAATTTTTTGGTTAGCTCCAACCTGAATCAATAAATCAGAAAACACTGCTTTTTTAGCAAAAGGTTGAATAGCTCTAATCTGGACACCAGAACTAATTAACGTTTCTGCAACTAACTTAACATCTTCGATATTTACTTCTGAGCCAAACCAAATTGAATTAGTCGGCAAATCTACTACAACAGTTGGTAAAAGTATTAGCTGATAATCTAAACTTCTCAGAGCTTTTTCAACTACTCCATTATCAACATCTTTAGGGAAATATTCAACTATGACATGATTTTCTTTTTTTTGATAAAAATCATCCCCCAAAAGACTTAATTCATCCTCTAAAACTTCCTTATATACTGTTGGCAAATGTTTACTCATAGAGTTAGTTTCAATCCCATATCCTAAACTTGTCCATGTTCCAGATAATAACCGCAGAACTTTATTCAATTTTCCCTGTCTTAATAACCCAGGAATATCTGCCTTCCAATATTTGCGATCGCTTAACCAACCATGTACAACAGCATCCTGATATTTGGGTTCAAAACTGTAAGATTCCCAAAACATAAACCAATCACGCTGAGGATGATAACGTTTGGCCATCAAATACCAAGTATTTGTTAACATTTGATATCGTCCGGCTGCAGTGCTACATTTATCCTGATTCGGCCCCGAAACAATTTTAATACACCAATCTGGGTGTTTGCTGAGGTTAGATAACTTTTTACCTGTATAAACAACATGATAAGGTTGAGGATAATTAGACTCACTAGATGAAATCGTGCGCATTAGTGCTCGAATATAAGGATCTCCACCTTTCATTGCTAGCCGAGGCCATTTCTGACCATCATTATAATCATACTCATAAGGAGAAATTAACCTAGTTAGTTGTGTTTCATTGAGGTTGGAGTTGCCCTTAAACACCAGGAAAAAAGAAATAAAAGAGATGATAACTATAGATAAAAAAGTTAGGCCTTTCAGAAACATAAGACGTACCTTAGAAACCCTAGGTCTCCTTTTTCTGATAATTTTAGGTGGAACAGAACGCATCTAAATCTAGATATAGTATTCAAAAGGATTTTCTGAGCATTTACTATGAACCTATCCCACTATTGTTCAAACCCTTATATTAAGCCAATAAAAAACAATGAAATCCCCAAAGAGCGTATTAGTGGGATAGACTCATAGAAGTTTCACACCATAAATAATATTTATGTAAAGCTTCATCAGAGTATTCTAAGTCTAACCCAATTTTTCAAAAGTATCTCCTAATCGAGGGGAACAGTTATCAGTCCAAAAGGTTTATGGTGGTGGATTGACATACTCACTCCGTTACGCTAACGCGACAACCCTGGATTCTTCAACCGACAAATTGTCGAGCGCAGTATGGGCTGAAGTGATATTTAAACCCTGTGTGGACAGCAAACCTATCTTCTGAATTAGAAGTGCCCTCATTATAGTCTCGGGAGAGTTCTCTCTCACATTTCTCATGCATAATGCCATTCATGTAGCAAAGCTAAACTCA
>JAJEAQ010000173.1 GCA_022822685.1 Trichodesmium sp. jk18x7bins.61 | reverse complement strand
GAAACCAACTAAAAACTGTTCCAAAAGCATCAGCAGTCATTTTTACTCCGTCAATACCTTGTCGAGAATCTTGATAAACTCCTGTAATTACAATTACTAAAGCTGTCATATTACAGATGATCACTGTATCAATAAATGGTTCTAATAAAGCCACGATTCCTTCTCGAATCGGTTCATTAGTTTTAGCAGCAGCGTGGGGAATCGATGCTGTACCAAGTCCAGCTTCATTAGAATATGCTGAACGTCTTAAACCTATAGAAAATGTTGCGACAAAACCACCAGCCACCATTGCGGATGGAGAAAAAGCTTCAGTGATAATTTTACCGAAAGCCGGAATAATTTGGGTAAAATTAGCACCTAAAATCCACAGACAAGCCGCTATATAAATAATTGCCATTATAGGTACTAAACTACCAGCAACAGCACCAATGCGTTTCACCCCACCAAGAATAACGATCGCTACTAATATTGCTATAACTAAACCATACAACCAACTTGATAACCCAGGCATAACAATTGAAATGGCAATGTAAGATTGATTAGTTTGGAAAATACTAGCGCCAACAAGTGTAGATAGTCCACAGAAGAAAGCAAACATAGTTGCCATCCCTCGCCCCAAAGTGGACAGCCCCATATTAATCAGACCTTTGGAGAGATAGTACATTGGGCCTCCTGCTATAGAGCCGTCTGGGTTGATTCTCCGGTATTTCAAGCTGAGGGTACATTCTGTAAATTTGCTACTCATGCCAAATAGTCCGCCTATAGTCATCCAGAATACCGCACCAGGCCCGCCTAATTGAATGGCGATCGCTACACCTGCTACATTACCGATACCTACTGTACCTGAAACGGCTGTGGCAAGAGCTTGGAAGTGAGTAACTTCTCCTTCATCTTTTGGAGAGTCATATTTTCCGCTCAGGATATCAATCGCGTGTTTAAAACCACGAATATTGATAAACCCCATGCGAAATGTCAGAAAAATTGCTCCTAAAATTAGCCACAATACGATTAGTGGGAAGCCTGCAATATCAAAAAATATGATTTTTTCTAGGATGCCTACTAAATGTTTAAAAAATATATCAACAGTAGTAAAAATATTACTATTTTCTATATTTACTCCAGCTAATGTGGTGTTTTTTATGGCCAGAACAAGCATGATAAATATTGCTAATATTGTGATTTACTTAAGAAACCCTATTTCTATTCTATACTCATCGTTAAATATTACTGAGATATTTATTTGTAAAAAAATATGACGACAGAAAATCACAAATCAAAAATTAAAAATAGTAAAATAGCAATTCTCCTACATAAAGGTATCCAGGGCAAACATGGCAAAACTGGGTTATCACTATTGCGTTATAGCCAAGCAGAAATTGTTGCTGTGATTGATCGCGAATGTGCAGGAAAATCATTATCTGAACTGACAAAAATTCAGTGTGATGCCCCAATAGTTGCTTCTGTTGCTGAGGCGATCGCTTTGGGGCCAGAAGTATTAGTGATTGGTGTTGCTCCCCCTGGTGGTGCTTTGCCTGACGAATGGTTGGTAGAAATCAAGAAAGCAGTTACTTCCGGATTATCAGTAGTTAATGGTTTACATACACCACTAGCAAATCATCCAGAAATTAAATCACTATTGCCAAATGGGCAATGGATATGGGATGTGCGTCAGGAGCCTCAAGGAGTACCTATTGCGGCTGGGAAAGCCAGAACACTTTCTTGTCAACGAGTTTTAACAGTGGGTACTGACATGGCGATCGGGAAAATGTCAACCAGTTTAGAATTAAATGCAGCAGCACAACGGCGAGGTATTAACTCTAAATTCCTGGCGACAGGGCAAACAGGTTTGATGATTGCTGGTGATGGTATTGCCTTGGATGCGGTGCGAGTTGACTTTGCTGCTGGGGCAGTTGAGCAAATGATGATGCAGTTTGGCAATACCCACGATTTGCTAATTCTTGAAGGGCAAGGATCTCTATTGCATCCGGGCTCGACTGCTACTCTGCCGCTATTGCGTGGTAGCCAACCAACTCATTTAATACTGGTGCATCGTGCTAATCAAACTTATATTCACAATAATCCCCATGTTGTGATTCCACCTTTACCAGTAGTGGTTAATTTCTATGAGATGATGGCTATGGCAGGTGGGGCTTTTCAATCAGCGCGAGTTGTTGGTATTGCAATGAATACTTTTCATTTGGATGAAGTGGCTGCTAAAGAAGCGATCATTAAGGCGGGAGCAGAAACAGGTTTACCTTGCAATGATCCTGTGCGTTTTGGTGCTGATTTATTGTTGGATGCAATTATACTCAGTAATCAGTAGTGGGGAGCAGATTTTATATGATGTTTGGTAAAATTTTGATCATAATGTTCGTAGTTGCGCTTTAGCGCTATCCCTATAATTAGGGTGCTTGAGTATACAACCAGGCTGGTAGTTGGGCTGTATACTGAATAGATGAAGTGTTGATAATGTGATAGTCTCGCTCAGGCAAGGGAGCAAGATGCTCCCACTACCAAACAATTGAATCTTAACAAACAAGTAGTTGCAATTTTGTTTCCTGATTAATTTACTGTCGCCCCAGTAATATTAATTCTGCTAACTCACAAAATCCTTCTGCTTCTTTTTTGCTGGTAACGTAGACTGGCTGATAATTCAATTTATCTGCATATTCGATAACATTCGCTACTCCTATAGATAGAGAAAATTTACTTTTGTCAAACAAAGTTTCATCATTAGGGCTATCACCAACTGTAATAATTTTTTCGGTTGTTAACTTAGGGAAGTATTTTGATAAAACTTGTAATAATCCGGTAGCTTTATCCTGTTGTAAAGGTTTGATATGACATTGCACAGTGCTATAAATAAAACCATAACCTTTCCCTAGACAAAGCTCCGCCATTTTTGTCAGTTCAGGCCTACTCAAATCTTGAATATCAAAAGTCAAATCTGTCAATCGAAAGTGATTATCAACAGATTCTTCAATTTGAGGAAATTGACTTTTTAAGTGTTGGAAAATTTCAGCTAAATTTTGTCTGTGTAGATTCATGTTTGAAATGGGAGTTAAAATTTCAGGTGCTTCATTATAATCCGGATAGAATAAACCGCCATTTTCAGCGATCGCTCCTACTACAGGCAGATAATTTTTGATTGCTTGTACCCAGCCAGCAGAGCGACCTGTAATTATTAATACTTGAATTTTGGCTGCTGCTAATTTTTCTAAAGCTAGGAAGAGATTAGAAGTAAATTTGCCAGTTTTAGTTAATGTTCCATCCATATCAGTCGCTACAATCTGAATATTTTTTAGGTAATTTTTGGCAATAGATTCTGAGATGGGAGTAAAAGACATAATTGATATTCGTGGGGGATAATTTTAGCATTTTCTCAATT
>JAJEAQ010000180.1 GCA_022822685.1 Trichodesmium sp. jk18x7bins.61 | reverse complement strand
TATATTAAGTGTTTTAGAAAACATCCTGGAAATAAGGTAATAGTTCCTATTTGGGGATTTTTTGACAAATTATTGATAACTACTGATTTGTTTGCTCAATGGTTCAACTGTTGATAGTTTCAGCTAGATGCTCACAAATGAAACAAGATATTGCTACTACCATACGATTGAATCTTTATAGACGACTACAGTAACATTGAAGATCTTTAAATGTGATTTAATTAATTGAGTTTTAAGCTATTTTCACTCTTAAAGGAAGTAAGAAATAAGCAGTAATACTATGCTCCAATAAGTTGTAAAAATTTTTATAAACTATTGAGTAAGTAGACAAAATTACTTGTAGATTTAGAATGAAGTTTTTTGCCTCTAGAATTACCTACTTATGCCTTAATATTAAAATAGGACTTACGCAAGTACGCTATATGTAGCGTTATGTCTTGTGGCCTCACCGTCGATTTAATTTGTTGATTTCCTGGACAGATATCACCCCAGTTCCCAATCGCAATGCATTGGCAATGGCTCAACTTGTTAGCCTCAATAATTACTACAAAGTGTAAATTAAAATCCCCAAAAAATCTCTAATTACTAGATAATTAAATTATTCTTATAATTCCTGAAAAATATGGATTTTAATTATACTGACTGGAGAAAAGGTTTGAGTTCAGGGCTAGCGCATCTTCTAATGTTATCGATCACTACTATCGAGGGACTCCTGAAAGTATGTGAAATTAATCAGATATAACGCCTATTGATTTTATGAATCAGCAACATAAGCATCTCATAGCCATTGTTGGTATGGCTTGTCGATTTCCAGGTGCAAATAACTACAGCCAGTTTTGGCAAAATCTGGAGCAAGGAGTAAATAGTATCACGGAAATTCCTTCTCAAAGGTGGGAAGTAGAGCGTTATTATTCTTCTACTCCACAACATCCCCATAAAACCATTAGCAAGTGGGGAGGATTTATAGAAGGTATAGACAAATTTGATGCTCAATTCTTTGGTATTGCTCCTAAAGAAGCAGAAAAAATAGACCCTCAACAAAGAATTATGCTGGAGTTGGGCTGGTTTTGTATAGAAGATGCGGGGTATTCCTCTACTCAATTATCAGGAAGTCAAGTTGGTGTTTTTATCGGAGTCTGCAATTATGACTACGATCAATTACAACATCAAGATGAAGAAAATGTTGACGGACATAGTGGTACAGGTACTTGGAATTGTATGCTACCTAATCGCATTTCCTCCTTCTTCAACTTTCATGGCCCCAGTATCCCGATAGATACAGCCTGCTCTAGTTCCTTGGTAGCAATTCATTATGCTATTAATGCAATTAAAGAATCAGAATGTGACATGGCACTGGTAGGTGGGGTGAGTGTATGTTGTATACCGACAAGATTTATTCAAATGAGTCAGCTGGGAATGTTATCCTCCACAGGAAAATGCAAAACCTTCGATCGTGAAGCAGATGGTTACGTTAGGGGAGAAGGGGCGGGACTAATTTTATTAAAGCCTCTGGGAAAAGCAATTGCAGATAGCGATCACATTTATGGGGTGATTAAAGGTAGTGCAGTGAATCATGGAGGAAAAGCACGAACCTTAACATCTCCCAATGTATATACTCAAGCTCAAGTGTTACGAATAGCCTATACAAAAGCTGAAGTTCCTCCCAATACAGTATCTTATATTGAAGCTCATGGTACGGGCACACCCTTAGGAGATCCAATTGAAATTAATGCTCTCAAGCGAGGATTTAAACAGTTATATCAACACTATCGATTACACAATCCTAAGCAAGCCTATTGTGGAATAGGAGCAGTGAAAACCAGTATAGGACACTTGGAAGCAGCCGCCGGAATAGCAGGGGTGATTAAAGTCATCTTAGCAATGAAGTCGAAAAAAATGCCAAAGATGGCTAACTTTAAAGAATTAAATCCACGGATCAACTTAAAAGATAGTCCATTTTATATCATAGATCGGACTATGGAGTGGAAGACCTTAAAAACAGAATTAGGAAAAGAGATACCTAGAAGAGCAGGAGTTAGTTCTTTTGGTATTGGGGGTGTGAATGCACATCTAATTATAGAAGAAGCACCAATTCAAATCAAAAGCATCAATACCATGCCCTACCTGCAAGAGGAGACTGACAGGATGCAGGCACAGGTGACAGATATAGCTACTGCACAGGGAAACGCTTGGCAAAAAAGAGGAGATTATGTAGAACGTCCACTGCATTTATTAACTCTATCAGCGAAAACAGAAACAGCTCTAGATGAGTTAGTAAGTAGCTATGAAAATTATATTAAAACTAATTTAGAATTAGGATTAGCAAATATATGCTATACGGCAAATACAGGAAGGGAACACTTTAGCAACAGGCTAGCTGTTATTGCTTCTAATCAAGAAGAATTAGCTACAAAACTGCGAAATTACAAACAAGGACAAGAAATAGTCGGAATCTATTCAGAAAAAGTGGGGAAAAAGACTGCAGTGCAGGAAATAGCCTTTTTATTCACAGGCCAAGGGTCTCAATATGTGAATATGGGCAAGCAATTGTATCAGCAAGCACCTGTATTTAGAGAAGCTATTGACCAATGTGAAGAAATTCTCAGTAGTTTAGAAACTTTCCATCAAACCTCTTTAATAGAATTACTCTATCCTCAGACTACAGATGATTCTAGTTCATCTAGAGTAAGCACAGAGGTATCTCCCCTAGACCAAACCATTTATACTCAACCGGCTCTGTTTGCCATAGAATATGCCCTAGCTAATTTATGGCAATCTTGGGGAATCCAACCACATATTGTCATAGGCCACAGTGTGGGAGAATATGTAGCAGCAACAGTAGCCGGAATTTGGAGTTTAGAAGAAGGTTTGAAACTCATTGCAACCAGGGGAAAGCTGATGCAAAATTTACCCCCTAGAGGAGAGATGTTTTCAGTAATGGCTTCAGAGTCAAAAGTAAAAACTTTCCTGACACCATATAAAGAAGAAGTAGCCATAGCGGCAATCAATGGACCTGAAAGTACAGTGATTTCAGGAGAGTCTGTTGCCGTCAGAATTATTGTCAGCCAACTGGAATCAGCAGGGATAAAAACTAAACAACTACAGGTATCCCACGCCTTCCATTCATCATTAATGACACCGATGTTGGCAGAATTTGAAGCAGTAGCTAATCAACTCACTTACAATCAACCTAAGATACCAATTGTTTCTAATGTCACAGGCACAATAGCAGATAAGAGTATTGCTTCTGCTCAATACTGGGTTGATCATGTGCGTCAACCAGTGCGTTTTGCTCAAGGAATGGCAGCACTACATGAACAAGGCTATGAAACTTTCCTAGAAATTGGACCTAAACCAATATTATTAGGCATGGCAAGGCAATGTTTACCGGAAGGGGCAGGTATATTTTTACCATCATTACGTCCTGGTCAAATCCCCCTCCCGTCTAATGATGCTGCGCTTTTGAGGAATGAATGGCAACAAATACTCTCTAGTTTAGGACAATTATATGTACAAGGAACGAAAATAGATTGGGTCGGATTTGACAGAAATTATGCTCGTCAAAAAGTTGCATTACCTACTTATCCCTTCCAGCGACAACGGTATTGGTTAGAAACAAAAAAAAAATTAACTGCTAATAGATTCCCAAATTGGCAACAGCAAAACTCTGATAAAGAACATCCTCTGCTAGGTTATCGATTGCCAAATTTGGCTCATCTTCCGAATAGCTATATTTGGGAAACTGAGGTTGACGAGCAATTTCTGTCATATATCAAAGAACATCGTTTTGGCAAAACTGCGCTCATGCCTCACACTGCTTATATAGAAATGTGTCGAGCTGTTGCTGAAATTGCCTTGGGAGCGGGATGTCAAATCATAAATGATTTGACATTACATAATTTTCTCTTTCTATCTGACGCCAGAAATCAAAAGATTCAAACCATCCTTTCCCCTGAGTTTGACAATTTAATGTCTTTCCATGTTTATAGCTGTCGAACCAAACAAAAATTAACTCAACAAACATGGACTTTATTTGCTACAGCCAAGATTCCCGTTAATCTTTAATATAAAATCCGGCTAAATAATTAACTTATATCATGTTCGGATGATCACTTATAATTAAAAATTAAAAAGCCCTAGTTTGAGGGCACCAATGGCAGCAAGTTAGTCCTTGTATTAAATCATGCTGTTTCATTAATTGTTGACACCGAAAGACTAATAGTTCTTCAAGTTCATCTAAAGAAAGAGGAGAGCTGTTAGCAACAATTTCATTAGTTAGAGGCCACAAACCTTCTGCAGGTTGCAGATAGGGGTGATTTGGCAGGTAAATAGATTAAATCCAAACCCTCTGGTATCTCCAAACTATGACTGGTATGCCAACCGGCTTGAGCGATGACTAGGAGAACTCTTTACATGATATAAGCTAAAGAGGCAACAGTCAACAGGGAAGGCTTATGGTGGGGGATAAAAAGGGCTACCAACGCACACCACGCGCTTTCAAAAATATAGTGTGGGATTCAAACCCTTTTCTCATCTATCTTTTGCCTCTTGCCTCGGCCACAGGTTTTTGAATTTTTATCTGATAGCTAAGTGCTAAAAACAGATACCTTGTTAAGAAAGGAGAAAAAATATGCAGTTTGGCTTAATGCTCTTTGGCAGTAGTCAAGATAGTTTTTCTGGAGATAAATATCAACTGGCGATCGCTTGCGCCCGTTTTGCCGATCGCCATAATTTTTCTAGCATCTGGACACCAGAGCGTCATTTCACAGAATTTGGTGGTATTTACCCAAATCCGGCGGTTATAAATGCCGCATTAGCTAGAGAAACTCAGAGACTACGATTACAATCAGGCAGTTTAGTTTTACCATTGCATCACCCAATTAGAATTGCTGAAGACTGGTCAATTGTCGATAATTTATCTGGTGGGCGAGTGGGAATATCTTTTGCTTCTGGATGGAATCCTGATGATTTTGCGATGTTTCCTGAAAAATATCAAGATCGTCACAGGGAATTATTTGCTGGTGTGGAAACTGTGAGAAAACTTTGGCGGGGAGAGTCAATTCAGGTAAAAAGTGGAAATGGTAATTTAGTTGAGATTAATATCTATCCTACACCGATTCAACCAGAACTACCAATTTGGATTACTGCTGCTAGTAATCCACAAACATTTACTAAGGCCGGAAAAATTGGGGCTAATATTTTAACTTCATTACTTGGCCAACAAAGCCTAGAAGAATTAACTAAAAAAATTATACTTTATCGTCAAGCTCGAGCAGAGAGTGGATACGATCCCGATACAGGAATAGTATCAATTATGTTACATACATTTGTTGGTGAGGATTTGAATCAGGTCAAAGAATTGATTCGTGTTCCCTATTGTGAGTATATAAAATCTAATTTTCAGTTATTTGCACAAGGTGTACCCCAGAGCAAAGGTTATAGCCCAGAACAAGTAAAAATGTCTGAAAAAGATATTGATGAATTTGTTGATTTTTTGTTTGAAGGATTTGCTTCTTCTAAAGGATTAATTGGCACACCAGAAACTTGTCTCAATCTGATAGAGAAATTAGATGCTATTGGAGTTGATGAGATAGCCTGTTTACTGGATATTGGTCAAAGTAAAGAGCTAATTCTAGAACATCTACCCTATTTAGATCATCTCAGAGAAATCTACAGTGCTACAGTTATTGAAGACTGCAGAAGAAAGCAATTAGCAGGGGATATAGAACCCCAATTCATTGAATCCCAGCAAATTCCAAATAGGGCTGTTAAAAATCCTCTGCCTACTTTAACTAATGCTGCGAATGATATTACATCAAAAATTAAACAACCAGCAAATAACAAAATACAACAGACATCTCAGATTGAAAATAGTCTTAAAGAAATTCAAAACCGATGTCAAAATCAAAAGTTCGCCAGAGAATTTTATGCGGATTTAGAAAAATGGGGAATGCAACTAGGGGAAACCTATCAAGGTGTAGAAACTCTTTGGTTAGGGCAAGGAGAAGCATTAGCAAAAATTAAACTCGCTTCTGAAAAAGTCTCCCATAATTCAATTAAAATTCATCCGGCTCTGCTGGATAGTTGTCATCAGATTATGGGAGCAGTATTAATGTATGTAAATAATCAATCATTCTATCTTCCTGTAGGAATCAGAAGTATTCAAGTTCATAAACCGATTAGCAATGAGGTATGGAGCTATGCAGTTGTGACAACTCCTGTAGAGCTGGAAAAAGATGGAGTTGAGGGTAATGTTTTTATATTCAATACCGAAGGCAACTTACTGATTGAAGTCACTGGTTTACAGATGCATAAAGCTGATAAATTACTATCTGAAGACTTAGAAAAAAAATCACTTTCTAAAGACAGTGAAACTAGCGCTAGCACTCTACTTTTAGATGAAGTACAACAACAAAGTTCAGCAGATAAAGATTCAGAAGCCAGAGCCTACTTCCGAGAAAAAATAGAATCAGCATCAGAAAGTGAACGCTATGAAATTTTAATAGCTTTCCTTCAAGCTGAAGTAGCTCAAGTATTAGGATATTTAGGTAGCTCCCAACTTCCCTCTCCAGAGCAAGGTTTCTTCGATATAGGTATGGATTCTTTGATGGCTGTTGCCCTGAGAAATAGACTACAGGATACTTTAGGTTGTTCGTTACCTACAGTTTTTGTCCTTGAGTATTCTAGTGTTGTGGATTTGGCTGAATACATAGCAGAAGAAATACTACATTTAAAGAAATCCCAACCAGAAAAATTAAAATGTAATCAAATACAAAAGGAAGATGATATTGAAGCAGAAATATCAGCACATGTCAAGCAATTATCAGAGCAAGACTTAGCAAATATAATTAACCAACAGCTAGACGAATTGATGGAGGAAAATTAAATGTCAACAGAAGAAACTAACTTAAAAGAATTATCTGCATTACAAAGAGCAGTTGTATTGATTGAAAAAATAAAAAAGAAACTGAGTCAACAAGAGTATTCTCTCAGAGAGCCAATTGCTATCATTGGTATCGGCTGTCGTCTTCCTGGAGGCTCAAATAATCCCAAGCAATTTTGGGAACTTCTGTCTAATGGAGTTGATGCTGTACAGGAGATTCCTGATGTCCGCTGGGAGAAAGATGCTTACTATGACTCCGATCCTGAAACTCCCGGAAAAATGTACACTCGTTGTGGAGGATTTATTCCAGAGGTAGACAAATTCGATCCTAAATTTTTCAATATTTCACCCCGGGAAGCTCTTACTATCGATCCACAACATCGCTTACTATTAGAAGTGAGCTGGGAAGCATTTGAATCTGCTGGAATTATCCCTCAACGATTGGATAGTACCCCAGTCGGAGTTTTTGTAGGTATCACTCTGAATGAATATGACAAAATCATTCAACAAGCTGCCGCTCGCAACCTGGAACATTATGGAGTAACTGGAGTACTTCTAAATGTAGCGGCTGGGCGCATTTCTTATACTTTTGGACTGACAGGCCCTTGTATGTCTATAGATACTGCTTGCTCATCTTCCCTAGTTGCAATACATCAAGCTTGTCAAAGTTTGCGACTGAAGGAATGCCAAATGGCTTTGGCAGGAGGAGTTAATCTCATTTTACTGCCGGAAAGTATGATTATCACTTCTAAAGCTAAAATGTTGTCTGTTGATGGTCGTTGCAAAACTTTTGATGCTACGGCTGATGGTATGGGTAGAGGCGAAGGATGCGGGATGCTTTTACTTAAACGCCTATCAGATGCACAAGCAGATGGAGATAATATCTTAGCAGTAATTCGGGGTTCGGCAGTTAATCAAGATGGAGCTAGTAGTGGTTTGACAGTTCCTAACGGTTTTTCCCAAGAACAGCTAATTCGTCAAGCCCTGAAGATGGCAAAACTGGAGCCATCAGATGTAAGTTATGTTGAAGCTCATGGTACTGGAACTCCACTAGGAGACCCTATAGAGTTAAGAGCTTTGGGTAGGGTTTTTGCCAAAGATCCTGCTAGAGAGAAGTCTTTAATTGTTGGCTCGGTCAAAACTAATATTGGTCATTTAGAAGCGGCTGCAGGAGTATCAGGAGTCATCAAAGTTATATTGCAATTACAGCATAAACAGATAGTACCTCATTTACACCTGAAGAGTCCAACACCTAATTTTAACTGGCAGGAGTACCCGCTAGTGGTGCCGACTCAACTAACTCCTTGGGAAGTGACAAAAGGTAGGAGAATTGCAGGAGTTAGTTCTTTTGGTGTTAGTGGTACTAACGCCAACTTGATTTTAGAAGCAGCACCATCTCAAGTTAAAAGCGCCGATACCCAGCGTCGACGACAGGCGCAAGGGAATTCTCGGCAAGACAGTGAGGGTGATTTAGAACGCTCACTCCATTTATTAACTCTTTCAGCTAAAACAGAAACAGCTCTTTCTGAATTGGTTATTCGTTATCAAAATTATTTGGAAAAACTCAATAGTGAAGCTGGTGTTGTAGAAACCATCAAATTAGCTGATATATGCTACACAGCTAATACCGGCAGGGCTCACTTTCAGTACAGATTAGCTGCGATCGCTTCTAACCAACAGGAGTTATTACAAAAACTCAGCAGTTGTGCTACTAAAAATGAAGTTGCTGGAGTATTTAGCGGGTTATTATCAAGTACTATTAATTCACCCAAAATTGCTTTCTTATTTACAGGTCAAGGTTCCCAGTATTTAAACATGGGAAAGCAGTTATATCAACAAGCACCCGTATTCCGTCAAGCTCTCAACGAATGCGATGAAATTCTCAGTTCGATTTTAGAACATTCTCTGTTATCAATTATATATCCAAAAGATAATCAAGAGACATCCCTCCTAGACCAAACTGCTTATACTCAACCCGCTTTGTTTGCTATAGAATATGCTCTGGCTAAGTTATGGGAATCGTGGGGTATTAAACCTAATATAGTTATGGGCCATAGTGTAGGAGAATATGTTGCAGCAACAGTAGCTGGAGTTTGGAGTTTAGAAGCTGGTCTGAAACTCATTGCAACTAGGGGTAGGCTGATGCAACAGTTGCCAGCAAGTGGCGAGATGATTGCTGTGATGGCATCAGAGTTAAAAGTGAGTCAACTTCTAACTGCTTATAGGGATAAAGTAGCGATCGCTGCAATTAATGGATCTGAAAGCACAGTAATTTCTGGGGAATCTGTTACAGTCAGAGCTATTGCCAGTAGACTAGAATCAGAGGGAATCAAAACCAAACAATTACAAGTATCCCACGCTTTCCATTCACCATTAATGGAACCTATGTTGGCAGAGTTTGAAGCAGTGGCCAATCAAATCAGCTTCAATCAACCCACAATTCCCATCATGTCGAACGTTACAGGAGCCAAAGCTGACAATAGCATTGCTACAGCACAATACTGGGTCAATCATGTGCGCCAACCAGTGAGGTTTGCTCAAGCAATGGCAGCTTTACACACACAAGGTTATGAAATATTTTTAGAAATTGGTCCAAAACCAATCCTATTAGGAATAGGTCGTCAATGTCTACCAGAAAATGTAGGTATATGGTTGCCATCATTACGTCCAAGTCAAATACCTCTCCCTACCCCCCTTAGAAAGGAAAGGGGCGTAGAGGGGATTCCCTTGGAAAGAGGAAAGCCAGATGATACTGAGCTTTTCAGCAGTGACTGGCAACAGATGCTATCAAGTTTAGGGCAGTTGTATGTAAAGGGAGCTAAAGTAGATTGGTTAGAGTTTTACCGAGATGATCGCCATCAGAAAGTTGTCTTGCCTACCTATCCATTCCAAAGACAAAGATATTGGGTAGAAAGCAAAGGCGATCGGCAAAATGTTTTTGGGAAACCACAGCTAGTAAAAGATATCCATCCTTTATTAGGTAACAGAATTAATTTTGCCGGTCAACAAGTTGTGTTTGAATCTTTCGTTGGGTTAGAATATCCTACTTACTTAAGTGACCACAAAGTATTTGACAAAGTGCTATTTCCAGCTACAGCCTACCTAGAAATGGCAGTGGCAGCAGCTATAAATACCTTTACTTCACTGCAAGTAATGGTAACGAATGTAGTTATAGCTAGAGGCTTTATTCTACCAGAAAAAGAAGTCAAGACAATACAAACAATACTTACCCCTATTGCCAATGACCGTTGTAAGTTGGAAATTTTCAGTTCATCAGAGGCCAAAAATCAAGAACTTTCTGAATGGATATTGCATACAGAAGGGGAAATTAATGCAGGCTCTACTGCCGAAATCAAAATTGACCTAGAAAAATACCAGAGAGAGTGTACTCAAGCTATAGAAATCAAACAACATTATCAACAATATCAGGAAAAAGGCATAAATTACGGCAGTAGTTTCCAAGGAATTAAACAGTTGTGGAAAGGAGAAGGAACAGCTCTAGCTGAAATAGCTTTACCTGAAACTCTAACGGCACAAGCAACAGAGTATTACCTACATCCAGCTTTATTAGATGTAGCTACTCAAATCATACTTCATGCTATAGACAAAACAGAAACAGGGCATACATATCTACCAGTAAGTATCAAAAAATTAAAAGTCCATCGCCATCCAGGAAGTACAGCCTGGGCGATCGCGCAAATCCCAGACACAAACCTTACTGCTAACATCAAGCTGGTAGACAACCAGGGAAATATACTAGTCGAAATCGATGGATTCAGGGTAATAGGGACAACAGCATCATCTCTATTAAATAGTCTGCAACCCAAGAGCGGCCATTGGTATTATCAAATTAACTGGCAATCGAGACCTCTCAAAGCTAATATCCCATTAACGGAGCCGAGGAACTGGTTGTTGTTTGTACCCAAAGGAATTTGGGCAGAGCAACTAACAACTGCCCTTGTCGAGCTAGGGCAACAGTTTATTTGTGTGTCAACTGGAGAAGATTTCCAACAGTTGGGAGAAAATAACTACCAAGTATGCCCTACTCAGCCTGAGTCTTTCCGGCAACTCTTACAAGCTATATTTAAGGAAAAGCTTTTCTCGACAGGGGTGGTACACCTATGGAGTTTAGATAGCAATCTTGAGGAGTTAACTGAAAGCCTCCAGTCAAGTTGTGCAAGTGTACTTCATTTGCTGCAAGGGCTGATTTTAGAATGGGGTGTTCAGATGCCCTCCTTGTGGCTTGTCACTCAAGGTTCCCAGAACTTAGGAACAGAAGCAGAACTGCAAATACAACAGAGTCCACTTTGGGGATTAGGGCGAGTAATTGCTTTGGAGTATCCTGAGCTGCACTGTCGAATGTTAGATTTAGATCTAAATTCCCCAGAAGTTACCTCTGTGCAGACATTAGTTCGAGAGCTGTTGAGTGCTGATTCCGAAAACCAGATTGCTTATCGTCAGGAGCAGCGTCAAGTAGCTAGATTGATACCTTTGCCTTCAATGACTCCCCAAACAGAAACTGTTGTGCAAAGCAATGCCAGTTACTTGATTACTGGAGGTTTAGGAGCTATAGGATTGCAGGTGGCTCAGTGGCTAAGTCAGCAGGGAGCTACATCTCTAGTACTCATGGGTAGACAGGAACCATCGAAGGTAGCTCAAGCGGCGATCGACAACTTTGAGCAAGCAGGGGTAAAAGTTTTCATCCCTCAGGGAGATGTTGCGAACAAACAGGATTTAGAGTTGATTATCAACCATATTGATAGTCAATTACCATCTTTGCGAGGTGTCTTTCATGCAGCCGGGGTATTAGATGATGGTATGCTCCAGAGTCAGACTTGGCAGCGCTTTGAAAATGTCATGGCAGCAAAGGTATTAGGAAGTTGGCATCTACATCATTTGACTCAACACCGACACCTAGACTTTTTCGTCTGCTTTTCTTCTGTAGCATCTTTACTCGGCTCGCCTGGGCAAGGGAATTATGCCACAGCTAATGCTTTTATGGATGGGTTGGCTCATTATCGTCGGTCTCAGGGACTCCCGGGCTTGAGTATCAATTGGGGGCCTTGGGCTAAAGGAGGTATGGCAGCTCAGTTAGAGAAGCAGCATCAAGGGCACTGGCAAAATTTAGGGTTACAATCCATTGGCTCTAATGAAGGAATTCAAGCGTTGGCAGAGTTGTTACAGCAAGATTTGCCTCAAGTAGGAGTGATACCAGTCAATTGGTCACAGTTGTTAGCCAAGATGCCAAGAGGAGTCAACTTCCCAATACTAGAGGATTTAGCTATTTCTCAAGAAAAGCCACCTCAGCAAGAATCATTGATTCAACAGTTAGAAGCCTTGCCAAATCAACAACTTCGCCAACTATTGGAGAATCAAATTCGCTTGCAAGTAGCTCAAGTACTAGGACTTCCAGAAACAGAGCAGATAGACTCTCAAGCCGGATTATTCGAGCTGGGATTGGATTCGCTGATGGTATCAGAACTCAGGAATCTCTTACAATCAAGCTTAGGGTGTAGTTTGTCAGCAACAGCCTTGTTCAATTACAATAATATTGATGATTTAGTAGATTATGTCGCTCAACAGTTATCCTTAGTATTAACTGAAGCAGTTTCTACAGAAGAGTCTCGCCCTCAAGAGATTAAGGAAGAGAGTCTAACCAGCTATAACGAAACCCTAGATAATTTGTCAGAAGCAGAACTTGCTGAACTCCTTAAGCAAACTTTGACGGAAATTCAAAAGATGTAGTTCCATGATACAAAGATTAGAAACTGATAATAAGATTCTTCTCAAGAACGCTTTGCTTGAGCTGAAAAGAATGCAATCTAAGTTTCAAGCTATAGAGCAAGCCAAGACAGAACCCATTGCCATTATTGGTTTAGGGTGTCGCTTCCCTAAATCGCCAGAACCAGAAGCATTTTGGCAGTTACTCGAACAGGGTATAGATGCAGTTACTGAAATACCGAAAGAACGTTGGGATATTGACCAGTATTACGACCCAGATCCCAATGCTATAGGCAAGATGTATACCCGCTTTGCCAACTTCATTACTGATGTGGAGCGGTTTGATCCTGAATTTTTCCGGATTTCTCCTCGCGAAACCAAGAAACTCGATCCTCAGCACCGATTACTTTTAGAGGTTTGTTGGGAAAGTCTGGAATATGCGGGTTTGTCTCCTGCTTTCCTCAGAGACAGTCAAACAGGAGTCTTCATCGGGATGATGACTCATGACTACTTGAATTTAGCAGCCAATCCAGCGGACTTGCACACTGGCTCTACTAATGGAGCGCCTCTGGCGGCTGGCAGAATTGCTTATACCCTGGGGCTGCATGGGCCGACTTTGACTGTGGAAACTGCTTGCTCTTCTTCTCTAGTAGCTTGCCATCTTGCTTGTCAGAGCCTGCGTCAGCAGGAGTGTAACTTAGCTTTAGTCGGTGGAGTTAATCTCATGCTCACTCCTGAGATGAATATGATTCAGTCTCGATCGCAAATGAATTCACCAGATGGTCGTTGTAAAACTTTCGACGATCGCGCCGATGGCTATGGCAGGGGAGAGGGATGCGGGATAGTTGTTCTGAAGCGATTATCAGATGCAGAAGCTGATGGAGACCAAATTCTAGCTCTGATTCGAGGCTCGGCCATCAATCATGATGGTTCCAGTAGTGGATTAACAGTACCCAATGGGTTAGCTCAAGAAGCATTAATCAGGCAAGCTCTAGCTAATAGTAAAGTTGAAGCTCACCAGGTGGACTATGTAGAATGTCATGGCACAGGTACTCCTCTAGGAGATCCTATCGAGGTGGAAGCTTTAGCTAATATCTATGGTCATAATCGCGATCGCGAGCGACCGCTCGTAATTAGTTCTGTAAAAACAAATATTGGTCACTTAGAAGCAGCAGCCGGAATTTCTGGATTAATTAAAGTCATTCTCTGTTTGCAGAAGCAGAAGATTCCTCCTCATCTTCATCTCCAGCAACTAAACCGACGCATTAACTGGGAGGAAATACCTGTAGTCGTACCGACACAGACACAGTCATGGTTACGGGGGGAAATTGCTCGACTCGCAGGAGTTAGCTCCTTTGGTGTCAGTGGCACGAATGCTCATGTAATTGTAGAGGAAGCACCTGTTCGAGCTAAAAGTACTGAGAAAGCCCGAGGGAATGCTCGGCAAGAAAGTGAAGATCGTATCGAACGTTCACTACATCTATTAACTCTGTCAGGGAAAACAGAAAAAGCTCTTTCTGGGTTGGTGATTCGTTATCAAAATTATCTGGAAAAACAAAGTACTGAAAAATGTTGTAGAAACTATCAAATTAGCTGATATCTGCTACACAGCGAATATAGGCCGAGAACACTTTAACTACAGATTAGCAGCGATCGCCTCTAACCCACAAGAATTAGCTACAAAACTCCAACAGTACAAACAAGGAGAGGAAGTCACTGGTATTTGTTCAGGAGAAATAACAAACAGCAGCAAAACATCCAAAATTGCTTTTTTATTCACAGGCCTAGGTGCTCAATATGTGAATATGGGCAGGCAGTTGTATGAGACTGCACCAGTATTCCGAGAAGCGATCGACCAATGTGATACTATTCTACGTTCGGAGTGGGAGCATCCCCTCGTAGGCTCCTGGTTGCCAAAGCCCAACGGAGTTCTTTATCCTCAAGCAGAAAAAGCCAACATTCAGACACCACTCCTCAACCAAACTGCCTATACCCAACCAGCCCTATTTGCTATAGAATATGCTCTAGCTAAGTTATGGGAATCCTGGGGAATTGAACCAGATCTAGTCTTAGGTCATAGTCTTGGTGAATATGTAGCAGCAACAGTTGCAGGGGTTTTCAGTCTAGAAGATGGTTTAAAATTGATAGCGACCAGGGGTAGGTTGATGCAACAGTTACCAGCAGGTGGTGAGATGGTTTCTGTAATGGCAGCAGAATCACAAGTGAGACAGCTTATCGCTTCCTCTCCAGGAATAGCTATTGCAGCAATAAATGGACCAGAAAGTACAGTCATTTCTGGAGAGTCTGTAGCAGTTAGAGCAATGCAATGCCAACTCGAATTAGCTGGAATTAAAACTAAGCAACTACAAGTATCTCATGCTTTCCATTCACCATTAATGGAACCAATGTTGGCAGAGTTTGAAGCAGTAGCCAATCAATTCACCTATAATCAACCTCAAACACAAATCATATCAAATGTCACAGGTACAATAGGGGATCGGAGCATTGCCACAGCCCAATATTGGGTTAATCATGTACGCCAACCAGTACGCTTTGCTCAAGGAATGGCAGCGTTAGACAAACTTGGTTATCAAACATTTCTAGAAATTGGACCAAAGCCAATATTATTAGGAATGGCTCGTCAATGTTTGCCAGAAAAGACAGGTGTATGGCTGCCATCATTACGTCCGAGTCTAATCCCCCTTCCCACCCCCCTTTCTCAGGCAGGCGCAGTCGGGATTCCTTTTGAAAGAGGAAAGCCAGATGATACTGAGCTTTTCAGCAGTGACTGGCAACAGATGCTATCAAGTTTAGGGCAGTTGTATCTACAGGGAGTAAAAATAGATTGGATAGGATTTGATCGAAATTATACTCGTCAGAAAGTAGCACTGCCCACTTATCCATTCCAACGACAACGTTATTGGGTAGATGTAAATGAATATCAGAAAAATGTTATTCTCCATTCTCCTGCAAAGACTCTACCTCAACAGCAACTAAAAAAAGATATCCATCCTTTATTAGGTAACAGAATTAATATTGCTGGTAAACAACTTGTGTTTGAAAAATTTCTGGGTTTAGAATCACTAACTTACCTTCGTCACCAGAAAATATTTGACCAAGTGCTATTTCCAGCTACAGGTTACCTAGAAGTAGCAATAGCAGCAGCTAAATATCTCTTCAATACCCCTCAAGTAGCAGTAGAAGATATAGTGATAAGTCGAGGCTTAGTTCTACCAGAAACAGAAGTCAAGACAATACAAACAGTAGTGAATAAGAATCAAAACAACAGCTATAAGTTTGAAATTTTTACCACACAATCCCCAGGAAATCAAGATACACCACAATGGATATTGCAAGCTGAAGGAAAAATCTATGCAGACAAAGCCGAAAATATACAAACAACAATAGATCTAGAAAAATACCAGAGTGAGTGTACTCAAGCAATAGAAATTCTGCAACATTATCAACAATTTCAGGAAAAAGGTATTCACTATGAAAGTAGTTTCCAAGGAGTCAAGCAGTTATGGAAAGGTCAAGGAAAAGCGATCGCCGAAATAGCTTTACCTAAAGAATTAATAGCACAAGCAACAGACTATTACATACATCCAGCCCTATTAGATGCAGCTTGGCAAATCATACTTCATATCATCACAAAAATTGAAACAGATAAGATATATATACCAGTAAGCATAGGAAAGTTGAAACTGTATAGCGCTCTAAGAACTAAAGTCTGGGCGATCGCCGAAATCCCAGAGACTAACCTCATAGCCAACATCAAGCTAGTAGATAACCAAGGAATTTTGCTAACCGAAATCTATGGATTAAAGCTAATAGCAACAACCGCGTCATCCCTGTTAAGTAGTCTACAAGCAGATATCAGCCAATTGACTTCAACTCAAGAATCAGCACTTATAGAGCAACTAGAAGCAGCACCAATTTCGGAGCGTTTGGATTTATTAACAACTCACATTCGCTTAGCGATCGCCAAAACTTTAGGCTGGATAGATATAGAAAAGACTGTAATGCAGCAACCTTTGTTCGACTTAGGATTAGATTCTCTGATGGCAGTGGAATTAAGAAATAGCTTGGAGTCAAGTTTACAGACAAGCTTACGTTCAACACTATTATTTGATTATCCTACGGTAGAAGCACTAGTAGAATATTTAGCCAATGATATTGTTATAGTCGACGCTCAATATTATTTGAGGCGCCTCTACTTCAGAACCCCCTGTGAGACTTTCATCTCATCCGGCTCCTAGTTAGTCTGAGTTCTCACTCTGCTCATGTGTTCATAATGATGACATTGGCTGTGGAGTGC
>JAJEAQ010000303.1 GCA_022822685.1 Trichodesmium sp. jk18x7bins.61 | reverse complement strand
TGTTAATACTCAGCGATAAGAAACCCGTGACATCACGTGCTTAAGGTATCCGCAAGGAGCGTTTAAGAGAGGAGCCGTAAAAAGGAGAAGAGATTCCTCCCTGATGAGGCGAAAGTCTCAAGTCCGGTTCTGAAGACGAGTCGGGATTGGTAACAATCTTGGCTTAGTTTAACAATTTTCAAGGGGTAAATCTTACAGGAGCTAATCTTTGTTTAACTAAACTGATGGTTGCTAATTGTAGCAATGCTAACCTGACTTCAGCTCAACTGATTAATGCTAATCTTACTGCTACTAATTTTCAGGGTGCGAATTTAAGATATGCTAATTTGATTTCTGCCGATCTAAAATTTGCGAATTTGATGGAAACTGATTTAGTTGATGCAAATTTGATTGGCACTGATTTACAAAATGCTAATTTTCGAGATCTAATGCTACTTCAGCAGACTTGAGAAGAAGCAACTTGGCAAAAGCAAATTTAATAGAAGCTAACTTTAGTTATGCTAATCTTAGTTATGCTAATCTCTATGCAGCCGAATTAATTGGGGCTTATTTTTACCAAACTAATTTTTACAAAGCCAATCTAATCGAAGCTCATCTGGCTGGGATTTATTTATCAAATGCGTCTCTAATACTAGCAAATCTTTATAGAGCAGATTTTGGATTTGCTAAACTCAAAAAAGTTAATTTCCCAGATGCAAATTTGAGAGAAGCTTATTTCCGAGGTACTAGCCTAAGTAATGCTATTTTAATTAGAGCTGATTTGAGAGGAGCTGACTTTCGAGGTGCGAACCTGAATCAGACTAACCTGACTGATGCTTTAGTTGATCAAGTTAACCTTCTTGAGGCTAACCTTAATGAAACAATTATGCCTAATGGTAAAGTTAATTATAATTATTAGTTATTAGTTACGAGTTTTTTAGTAGTTTAAATACTACTAATTATTATTCGGAGGGGCCTTCTAGTATTTCTTGTACCTCAATATTAGTTTTGCCTAAAATTCTGGCTATAGGTGCTATTAAATTTGCGTCCATTGCTTTACCAGCATAAATATCCTTGAGTTGTTCAGGAGACACCTTGTGAATATCACAGAACTTAATAAAATCGTGGCCACTAACTTGTAGTTGGTCTTGTCTTTCTCTGAGTAGGAGAGCGATCGCCCTTGGTCCATATTTTGGCCGTTCAGCTAGGGCTATATATTTCTGCATTAAGTCATTGACTCTACTTCTCTTGCCTCCTACCCGTCGCAGCAAATCCAAACAAGCTAACCTGAGAGCTTTGCGTAGTCTTTCCTGCTCATTCATCACTTCTAGGATTTCTTCAGCATACTCAGGTTGACAAATGCCCACTAATTCTCCATCATTTAAAATCGGCACATAAAAACCCATTCCACATTCCCAAGGTAATTCTTCATTAGTAGTCATTTTTAAGTCTCCTGCTTTTTTTAACTTGCTAGCATTAGAATAGTCTACTATGCCAATATTTGCTAATGTAAGTCAATTTTATAAAAAAGCGAAGACATAGTTATATTTTTTCTATTATCATTTCTACCTCAATTATCCCTGATATTTTGATAAAAACCATGCTGTGTTGTTTTTCCTGACAGTTTCCAATCATCAGGTTTCTCACCATAATTCAGCCATACTTTATTTTGTCATTCAGGTTAGTGTGTCGGTACCGAAGAATATATTGATAATCATGATCTACCCAAAAAGCTGAAGCTGGCTTTCATCTCAACGCTCCCTTGTAGAAAAACGTGAAACTTCCTACCAGCTAATTAAACTGACTTGAAGATAATATTAAAGCCTTCCTAAAATAACTGGGTTTTAACTCAATTTCTTCTGAAAGCAGACATCAATTATACTGACATGGGAGTAGAAGT
Source organism: Trichodesmium sp. jk18x7bins.61 (assembly GCA_022822685.1). Classification (GTDB taxonomy): domain Bacteria; phylum Cyanobacteriota; class Cyanobacteriia; order Cyanobacteriales; family Microcoleaceae; genus JAJEAQ01. The sequence continues at coordinate 2,933 of JAJEAQ010000303.1, read as the reverse complement.
AGATTTGGCCAACTCCTGTAAACGCTCCTGTTGATCTTGGGTAATACAAGCTTGGATCACATTTTCTAGTTCTCCTTCTAAGATATAAGCAAGGGGGAAGTTCTGACTCAAGCGATGATCTGTCACCCTATTATCCTTATAGTTGTATGTCCGAATTTTTTCTGAACGTGAGCCAGTACCTACTTGCGATCGCCTCATAGAGCTAACTTCTTCTTTTTGCTCCTGCAGTCTCATCTCATAAAGTTTAGCTCGTAAGATTTGCATAGCCCGCTCTCTATTTTGTAGTTGACTCCGCTCCTGGGTACAGAAAATTCTAATTCCTGTCGGCTTATGATACAAATCTACAGCGGTTTCCACCTTATTCACATTTTGTCCACCTGCTCCCCCTGAACGAGCAGTTGTCAGCTCAATATCTTTTGCATCTATTTCCACTTCGACATCATCCACCTCCGGCATAATTGCCACAGTTGCTGTTGAGGTGTGTACTCTTCCACCTGCTTCTGTCAACGGTACTCTTTGAACTCGATGCACTCCTGCTTCAAACTTCAGCTTACTGTAAACTTGCTCCCCTTTAATTTCTAAAATTGCCTCTTTAAAACCTCCCATATCTGCTAAAGATTCACTTAGTAAACTCACCTTCCAATTTTGGGTTTCTGAGTAGCGGGAGTACATTCTGACTAAATCCCCAGCCCAGATACTTGCTTCCTCTCCTCCTGTACCTGCTCTAATCTCCAACATGATATTCTTATCATCGTTAGGGTCTCGTGGGAGTAACGAAATTTTCATTTGAGTTTCCAGAGATTCCACCTTGGCTTCTAATTCTTCCACCTCAAGCTTCGCCATTTCCTGCATTTCTTGGTCGCCAGCCGCTTCTTTAAATATTTCCTTAGCACCAACTAATTCTTCTTGAGTATTTTTCCATTCTCCATAAACATTCACCACTTCTTCTAATGAAGAGCGTGCTTTAGCTACTTTTTTAAATTCACTTGGATCTTTAGCAATATCTGGATCGGCTAAACGTAGAGTCAATTCATTGTAGCTTTGCTCCACTGATTTTAATTTTTCTAATAAATATGTTTCAGCCATTGTCAGTTGTCCTTTGTCTATATTAATGTTTGATTTAAAGGGAATTTTTGTTTATATTTTTGTGTTAATTGCTGCCTGTAGTACTCTACAAACAACTAATTAAGGACAATTGACATTCTAGCTATTTTTGGCTCTTACTTTTTTTAGATTTTGATCCTTTCCCACCATCTTTCATGCTATATTTGCGCATAAATCTCTCTACCCTTCCTTCAGTGTCAATAATTTTCTGAGTACCTGTAAAGAATGGATGATTTCCAGACCACACATCAACATTAATCTCTGGTTGTGTTGAACCAACTGTCATCACAACTTCACCGTTGCAGTAAACTTTTGCTTCTGGATACCAATCAGGATGAATACCAGCTTTAGGCATTTTCTTTGCTCTACTTTGAATTACAAATAATTTACTTATTTTTGTGGCATAACCACATTTAGACTTGAACGGACTCCGCATAGCTTGGCCTTACGGCCGGCTGCGCCTCCAGCTAAGGGTTCCTGACAGCGAATCACAAGAGCTTTTGCTTGTGACACCTCAAGTAAATACAATGAACTAAAAACTTAATGATTGCTGTTAATAAAATAGGGTCGTGCTTTGAGCTATTATCAGCTTTAGTCCTACCTTAATATTCCAATAATACCACAGCAATCACCACTCTCGCTTACCCCTGGAGCAGGTCATAGATTAGGATATGGTGACTGCGCAGAAGATTAAGTTTAATTATCACAAATTGGCCTTTCAGCTTCCAATTTGGCAGATATCAACGTTTGGAGTATTGAGATGCCTTACGAGCCTTACGTAAACCATACTTTTTCCGCTCTTTGGCACGGGGATCACGTGTTAAATAGCCTTCAGTTTTGAGGGGTTTACGATTTTCTGGAGCTAGCTGGCACAAAGCTCTAGCAACCCCTAATTTAATAGACTCAGCTTGTCCTGTCAAGCCACCTCCTGTAGCCTTAACGAGAATATCATATTCATTTTCCAATCCCAAAGTTTCAAGTGGAGCTTTAGCTGATGATAAATAACTATGATTATATTGCAGGTATAATTCACCTTCTTTGCCATTAATAATCAATTTGCCTGTACCTGGCACTAAGCGTACCGATGCTACTGAAGACTTACGACGACCAGTACCCCAGTACATAGCACGACCACTTTCTGTTGCTTGCATTATTCTTTTTCTCCTGGAATAGTTTGAATAATTAATTTTTCAGGTTTTTGAGCTTCGTGAGGATGGCTATGCCCTGGATAAACTTTTAGCTTATTATGAAGTTTTCTGCCCAGGGAATTTTTTGGTAGCATCCCATAAACTGCCTCTTCAATAATTCTTTGAGGTAAACGAGCTTGTAGCTTAGAAAATACCTCTGTTTTCATACCTCCTGGTCTTCCAGAATGGCGACGATAAAGTTTCTGACTACTTTTTTTACCAGTAACATTTACTTTTTCAGCATTAACAACAATGACAAAATCTCCTGTATCGAGATGGGGAGTGTAAGTAGGTTTATTTTTCCCTCTAATAATCATTGCAATAGCAGTAGCTAGTCGTCCTAAGCGTTGGCCTTCAGCATCTATAACATACCACTTTTTCTCTAGAGTATTCTGTGGTGGAACATATGTTGTATTCATAGTTTAATCAGTTAGTTTTCGTTCTGAGGTTATTTATTTTTGCCTTTTTAGTTTTTTTTGAATAATCTGTCCAATTCCCCAATGTTATAGTCGACGCTCAATATTATTTGAGGCGCCTCTACTTCAGAACCCCCTGTGAGACTTTCATCTCATCCGGCTCCTAGTTAGTCTGAGTTCTCACTCTGCTCATGTGTTCATAATGATGACATTGGCTGTGGAGTGC
>JAJEAQ010000378.1 GCA_022822685.1 Trichodesmium sp. jk18x7bins.61 | reverse complement strand
TATTATTTGGTAAAGCTTTGAGCATTTTGTTACTGTTGGTTTATTTACGCTGTGTTGTACCAGTCAAATGAGGTCTAGTAGGGACTTAAACTCACCTATAACAAGCATCAGCAGGCTATAAGCTGGCTCTACAAGCCACATAGAATTCAATTCAGAATTCTGGCTCCTGAGTCCTGAATTATTTTTGAATAAGTTATCATCTCAAAAATTGCTATGAAAAAACTGAGTATTTTGAAAAATCCCAAAGAACTATGGAAAATTATCTTGATTAATATAATTCTGTTATTTGCCTTTTTAGAATTAGGGTCATTAGCATGGTATTTTTCCAAATATAAGGAATTTTTCTACACAAGGGAAAAAGTAGCAGAAACTAATCAAGAAGACAAAAAGGAAAATAATGAAAATTTTAATGCCAGTGCCAAGGCGATGGGAATAAATTTAGCAGGAATTAGGCTAGAAGACTCTGTGATAGAAAGACTACATCCTTACTTTGGCTATGTTCAAAAACCAGGACCTGATTTTAGAGAAGGGTTTAAATATAATGCTGCTGGTTTTATTTCTCCCTATGACTATCCTTATCAAAAAAAGACTGAGAATCAATATATAATCGGCGTGTTTGGTGGTTCAGTCGCATCCAACTATTCAATATATGAAATTCAGAATCAAATTTTAGAAAATAAATTAAAGCAACTTCCAGAATTTAAAGATCAAGAATTTATCATCTTGTCTTTTGCGACAGGAGGCTATAAACAACCCCAGCAATTGATATTACTCAACTACTTTCTTTCTATCGGTCAAACATTCGATATGGTTATCAACATAGATGGGTTTAACGAGGTAGCTTTGGCAGAAGCAAACAATGAAAATAATATTGATATTATGATGCCCAGTACCAACCATGTTATACCCTTAACCAACATAGCTAATAATAGTCTCTCGATAAAATCTATTAAAGCTATGTTAAAAATCAACGATAGTAAGAATAAATTAAAGGATGCTCTAGAAACTTTAGATAAATGCCAAGTAGCCTACTGTTATTCTCTGACATCAATCTATGTGCAAAACTTAGCAACAACGTATCGTAAAAATGTCAAAATATTTGATTCCGAAAGGAAAAAAGCAGCCCAACAAGCAGCAGGTGAAACAGAAGCTAGTATAGTTTATTTTTATGCACAATCTCCTGAATTAGAAGAATCAGAATTATATGAAACTATGGCAGAACATTGGAAAAAAACATCAATAATGATGCAGCAAATTGCTACCAATAATCAAATTTTGTATTTTCATATTTTACAGCCAAATCAATATTATCCTACCAATAGAGTCTATAGTGAAACAGAAAAGAAAATTGCTTTTGCTCCTGATACTCCCTTTCAAGCAGCAACAGAATTAGGATATCCTGTACTGTTGAGTAACATAGATGATTTGAAAGATAATGATGTAAATATATTCAATGGTGTGAATATTTTAGATAATGCTCAAGAGATGGTTTATATTGATACCTGTTGCCATTATACGGAAGCAGGGGAAAAGATTTTGTCTGAATATGTAGCTAGTTCAATTTTTAACTGGCTGCGTGAGAAGCAACAAGGAAGAGGGCAGAAGGAAGAAAGTTAAAGGATGTAGGAAGTACTTTTCCACCGTGAAATAGTATCAGCCAGATGGATGTAGCTAAACTAGATGAAATTGATCTAAAAATTTAGACTATTTATCAATCTTGGTATCTTTGATAAATTATCTAGAATTACTAGATCAATCAGCAATGATTTATGAGAAAGAATTATGCATTTTCAAATAAATCAAGGACTTATAAAATCAGTCTCTCGCGTCTGATTTATGATGGCTATATAGATATTTATCTACTAAAAAATTACTCAGAGAAATACTTGTTGATTAGCTCTGCAGCTAATTTATTACCAGCCAGATTCCAATGAATATCGTTAGGTTTGTAGAGAGTAGTTTGAGTACCAACACTTACAAATTATTCAACCAGGTCAACAAGATAATATATGTTATGTTTGGCAAGTTCTTGGGATAGTAACCTGTTAGGCTGCCGGAAATCAAATTCTTCAGGAAGACTGTAATTATTAACAACTTTATCTCTGAGTTGCTGGATAACTTGTATTTCATCAGGAATTAAGGCTATTACTAAAGCAATATTTCGGCGATCGCAGATTTCTTTGATTTTTAATAGATAACTCAAAGCATGATTAAAATGTTCCTGAAACATAGTTTTTCAGGATTTTTTACAAAAATATAATTTCTTTTTAGTGCTTCTTGTAAATGAAAATCATCCGGTACAGTTAGCAAGTCTTCTCGATATTCAATATTGTGATGGTAAAGATTGCCTTCAAATGTACTATTTACCTTAATCAAGAAATCAAAGAATGATAAAACGTAAGAATTTTCAAGTTTGAGTAACCTCCGTTCTTGCGATGATTGATAGTTATTAAAAAAGTCGTTACCGATATAGAAAGACAACAACACCATATCCGGATTTAACTCTAACCCTTCATTGACTAATAAGGATAAATAATCTTTGGGCCCAATAGCAATTATTCCCATATTTATTAATTCTATTGACTGCTGACTACCCTGATTAAGTTTTTACTCTGTGAGAGTCATAAAATTATTTTTGTAGGGCACACCCCCGTAAGCAAAAGAATCACCAATACCGATAATTCTATATGTACCTTTTGCTTTTTGTTTACTAAATTCTACATCTTTAAACCCCCCGATAATTTAACTGAAAGTCATAATCTCTAGAGAATGGCTTGCCACGTCAGCGATTATAAGATGAGGGGTCATAAAACATAAATGATGGATTAATTTTGTGATAAATTTTGAATGTGACTTCTGTTAAGCCAAATGTAATTAAAGATATAATTACTGTTTGACGCAGGATAGAAAAAAAATTTTTCATCATTAAGTTTTGAGGAATGACTATTTTCATATAATTAAGTGTAGCCAATCTAGGCTACTCATAACTAAGATGTTAATATAGCATAAAGCCAGTATATATAATTTGGCTAAATAAATTAGCCAGAGGAAATCCCGTTTTTTCTGCAACAAAAAAAACTCTATATGCTTTATTACTTATGTACCTTTGCTGCTAGAGTTAGAAAATATTCACAACTAAAATTGAAATATCATATAGTTAGCTCAAATGATGATCAAAAATTTGACTTTGATTGTGTCACAGGGTTGACAATCAGAGATAGGGTCTATATTATGAGATAGATTCAACCTTAAGAAAGGAAAATGGAAAAATGAATCAGATAATGAATCATGTGAATAAGTGAAAAAAATTAGGAAAAAAGTCAATTAAAACTGGAATTTTAACCATTTTAAATTGAACATAATCAACTGCTCAATTGGAGGGAGAGGCGTTTAAATCCAATATTTAAGAAAAGGTAGAAAGGAAAAAAATACATCTTACCCATTTACTTTGACTCTTGTTCATTCTTTATTTGAGGGCAGTCAGTTAATCGAAACTAGAGTTTTTGATCTAAAAAACATAATTTTCAAGTATAAGTGTAAGACAAAAATATGCAACGTACTAATTCTAAATTAGTTTGAGGAATCAGTTTATGTTTAGCCCTCGTTCCTGCTATAGTTCTGGGAATTCTTATTCTGACCTATAGGGTGAATGTGCCGCTTCAAGACCAATGGGAAATCGCTCCTATCTTTGAAAAAGTTAATAATAAAACCCTGTCTTTCAGTGATTTAATGGCACAACATAATGAAAGCAGAAATTTTTTTCCCAGACTAATTTTTATAGCTTTAGCATTTCTGACAAACTGGAATGTTAGTAATATTTTTACTGGCCTGTGTAGTTTCGATAAACATTTATTGTCTCAATCGATTAACAATTGGTGGCTCCCTTGTCAAAAGTATAACTATAGCATTGGTATCTAACATTTTTATTTTTTTCTGGTGTTCAATATGAGAACTGGTTATGGGGTATCCAGATAGTTGTTTTTATCCCCATAGTCTGTATTACAACCTATATATTAATTGCTTATTCTCAAATAAATGCTACAGTTAAATTTTTAATTTGCATGGTCTTGTCAACCGTCAGTACCTTTTCTTTTGCTAACGGTTTATTAGCCTGGGTAATTGCATTACCTGTATTAGCTTTAGCACAACAAAAATCTTGGTCAGAGATACTGAAAAATATACTGAAAAATATATGGTTATATATCCTCTGGATAGTTGTTTTTATAGCTAGTGCAACTTTTTACTTTCATGGTTATCAGAAGCCATTAGCTCACCCTAGTCCATTAGAATCAATTCAATATTCATATCAAGTTTTCCAATATTTTCTAGCATTTATAGGTGCTGCTCTTGGGATTGGTAGCAGCGCACAACCCTTAAATAATTCTATTATTCTTGGTTTAATAACTACTGCTTTATTTATTGGTTTATGTTTTTATGTAGTATGGCATATCAAAGATGATCAACTTCGACATCAAACTATTGACTGGATTATGCTTGGTTCATATACAGTTATTAGTGCTTTAGTGGCATCAGTTGGCAGAGTTATGTTCGGTATAGAGCAAGCTATTTCATCAAGATATACAACTTTTTCAACTTATCTAATTATCCCAGTAACTCATTTAATGATAATTGTGGGATTAAATTGGATTAAAAAAAATATTTTTTGATTAATCGAAGCTTATTCTCAAAAATTATTTGTTGTTTTCTCGGAATAATAACTGTTCTGCAACTACAAAACTTTGGCTATAGCGCAGATAAGGTGAAATCATGGCGACAAGATTTGTTGAAATATAAAGGATGTTTATTACTGATTGATTTTTACTCACGATAACTGTCAAAATCTTTTTGATGCTTACTTTTTTGAATTATGGAGAGAGCGAGCGCGTTACTTAACAGAGATAGGTTTTTTACATCCTGGCTTAATTAAAACAAATCGGATTCAAGACTTTATAGATACTAATAATAACAGACAGGTAGAAGGTTTTTTTTTTGAGAAGATGGAAGCTATTGGAGGTCATAACTTAATGGTGAGTGGTTGGGCAATATTTACTGATACTGGTTTACCTGTGGATGCAATAGTTCTTAGTTATGATAATGAGCAAGATGAATCTATTGTTTCTGCTGTGGCAGATATGACAATAACAAGACCTAATCTTGTGAAAGAATTAAAGAATCAAAAATACATTAAATCAGGATGGCAAAAAGTATTATCTACTCATAGGTTTCCTGAAGGTAATATTAGTGTCAAGGCTTGGGCATTAGACACAGATACAACTAACTTTTATCAAATTCCTGGTACTTATGTTGTTAATAATAGTGGCCATAATTTGAGTGTTTGATCACAGAATTAAACAAGCCATACCGTATAAGTATTCATACAAAATTAATTGGAGATAATCTGAATCTTAAACTAAGTTAGACTTCTGAAGCTGTTGCTAATTTTCATCATCATCTTGGCCTACCCGATTTAATCTCAAAATAGAATGACAAGACAACCCCATGAACAATTTGCTAAATAATATCTTAAAGAATTACCTTCACCTTTTGGCACAGTAGAAATTAGTCGAGAGGTAACCGGGGAAGTTCGTCAAGTTGATCTCTATTTTTATCCTACTTCAAAGGCTCCAACTTCCCAGTTAAATTTGGGCATATTAAGTAGGTCGGCGGGAAAATTTACAACTATGTAACGAAAAGTTCAACTCAAGTTCTTGAGTTAAATTTAATACATTCTGTCATGTATTGTCCTCTTTCTCCTCTGGCTGCCACTCCATCCATGACTGCATCACCAAGGTAAAACTCATCC